>JBQCJC010000211.1:0-9363 GCA_051953135.1 Thermoanaerobaculia bacterium
GCGGCGACATCTTCCTGCTCCCCGTCTCCGCCTTCGAATACTCCCGGACTCGTGCCCGCGCCGCGAAAGTTGAATCGCAGCGTGGCGACGTTCGCGCTTTCGAGTCCGCGCGCGGCGCGGAACACGACTTTGTTGTGCAGCGTGCCGCCGTGCGTGGTGAGCGGATGACAAACAACCGCGACACCCGACGGATCCTGAAGCTCACGATAAAGAGCTTCGAGTTTGCCGGCGCTGCTGTAGAGATCGACGTGACGTAAGGGTTTCGGATTCAAAGCTTCACCAGTATGCGCTCTCCGTCGATGCGAAGTTCGTGCGTGACGATGGAGATCGAGGGATTGCCGGCGCAAACGCCGGTCGTGACGTCAAAGCCCCAGAGGTGCCACGGGCAGTTGATCTCATCGCCGATGAGATCTCCTTCCGCGAGCGGACCTCCGCGATGCGGACACGTGTTATCGGTCGCGAAGTAACCCTTCGCGGTGTGGTAGATCGCGATCGTGCGATCGCCGATCGTTCGCGCGATCGCCCGGCCGAGTGGCACATCGGCAATCGTCGCGATTTCAAGGAACTCGGACATGGGCGGCGGAGAGTATCAGATGGTTGGTTGTCGGGAGTCGGTTGTCGGTTGTCGGGAGAGCCGCTTCGCCGAGAATAACGCGGACTGGAACGGGCCTCCCGACTACCGACTACCGACTACCGGTTCATCCCACACCCCGGCGATCTTTGTCCCGCACTGAAAACACGCACCATCGTTCAACGCGTACTTCGTCACGCGAAAACCGGTGCGGCCGATCAGCAGCACGTTGCAATTCGGACAATGCGTTCCTTCTTTGTCGCCGAATGCGCCGGGGATGTTGCCGGGATAAACGTAACGCAGGCCCGCGCGTTTGCCGATCTCGTACGCACGCAGGAGATGCGAGACCTGCGTCGCGGGGTTCGTCATCTTGTAATCCTCGTGATACGCGGTGATGTGCCACGGGATGTCCACGTCGACGCTCGCGAGAAACTCGGCGATGCCAGTGAGCTCTTCATCGGAATCGTTGAAGCCGGGGATCACGAGCGTCACGATCTCGACCCAGATGCCGCGCTGCTTGAGACCTTTGATCGTTTCGAGCACGGGCTGGAGCGTGCCGCCGAGGTCGCGGTAGTGGCGATCGTGGAATCCTTTGAGATCGACCTTGTACATCGTGAGATACGGAGCGATGTAGTCGAGCACTTCCGGAGTTCCGTTGCCGTTCGAGACGTACGAACAAATCAGTCCCGCGGCCTTCGCTTCGCGAAACACTTCCACCGCCCACTCGGACGTGATCAGTGGTTCGTTGTACGTCGACGTGATCACCTTCGCATCGTGCTTCTTCGCCAGGGCCACGAGCTGCGACGGCTCGACATCCATCGGCGGCGCGATCGCCATCGGATCGCGCAGCGCCTGCGACGTCACCCAGTTCTGGCAGTAGCCGCAGTGGTAATCGCAACCGAGCATGCCGAACGACAACGCGCGTGCACCGGGAAACGCGTGGAAAAACGGCTTCTTCTCGATCGGATCGACCTGCAGCGCCGCGACGTAGCCGCGCGGCACTTTCAACGTGCCGCATTCGTTGTAGCGAACTTTGCAGATGCCCTTGAGTCCGTCGAGGATCTTGCAGCGATGTCCGCACGCGAAACAACGCACGGCATTGTTCTCGAGCTTCTCGTACAGCTCGCCTTCGACGGTGCGCTGTTCGAGAACGTCGCCTAACGAAGTGGTGGCCACGGGCATGGCCACCAAAACATTCGCTCGTGGGACTACATTGCTTCGGACGGCAACTCGAGCACCATGCGATACGCCGTCACCGTATTCGCCGGATCGTTCATCACGCCCGCGGTGCCCATGAACAGCAGATTGAAGAGGCGATAGATCTCCTCCCCTGCCTGCTCGATCACCTTCTGCTTGTTCTCCACCCAGCGGCGCTGACCGTTGCGCGCCCAGAGGTAGTAGTTGCGGCGATCGTTGTAGAGGCCGGCGAGTTGAATCTTCGACTTATCGATCGCGGCCATGAGCTCCGGCACGTACACCATGCGAAATGTTCCGGGCCACACGTATTTCGTGATGAAGCTCGACGTGCCGAACGGAACCTTGCCCGCGGCGTAATCGAGATACGCGCGTGCGCCGGGCTTCAGCAATTCGGCGAAACGCTCCAGCACGCGCGGATAGTCGGAGAGATCTTCGATCACGCCCATGCATGAAATGCCATCGAAGCGGCGTCCGGGGTTGAACGTGAAGAAGTCCTGATACGACGCGCTCGCGTTCCATTTGTTTTCATCGATCAGGTTTTGCGTGAACGCCTGCTGATGTTTCGACAGCGTGATACCCGTGACCTTTACGCCGCGGCTCGCGCAGTAGCGCGTCATGCCGCCCCAGCCGCAACCGATCTCGAGCAGTTCCATGCCGGGCTGCAATCCGAGTTGATTCCACGCGAACTCGTACTTGCGATGCGAGCTCACTTCGAGCGTCTCGTCGTCATTCAGGTAGATGCCGGGCGTGTACGCGAAGTAATCCTGATCGACCGCCATGAGCTGCACGTTGTTCGAGTCGTAGTGCTTGGCGATCCATTCGGGATTGAGTTTTTCGCGGCCGAGGAGCATCGGCTGCAGGCGACGCCAGGTCTTGAGCCAGAGGTTGCGATCGGAGAGCAGATTGCGCAGCCACATCGCCTTCACGACATCGCCGTCGATGTCGATGTCTTTGCGGACGTACGCATCGGCGATGCTCAGCTCCGAGGCGGAGGCGATCGCGTTCATGCCGCGATCGTTGTAGATGTGCACGTCGAACTCCGGCGCGTCATCGCCGACGGTGATGACGTTCTTGTCGGGCGTGTGCACGCGAAACGAGACCGGGAAATTGTTTGCGTCTATGAGGCGGGAGATCCAACCGGGGGCACGGGTCTGCAGAGAGGCGCTTGCCACTTCGGACATGTCGAGCTCCTTTTCCTTCGGGACGGCGAAATGGTACTACCGAGATCCGTCAGAATGGAAAAGCGGACGCAACCGCACGGTGACGAATGCGAAGCGGAATGCGAGCCACGCCATGAGCAGACCAGCCAGACCGTCGACGAGGTAGTGCCAGCCGGTGATCATCGAGCCGATGAAGATCGCGAACGCGAAGACGCCGAAGAGCACTTGGCCGCTGAGCCACAGTCGTCGCATCCACAGAAACACGTACGTTTGAATGGCGACGTGCAGACTCGGGAACGCGGCGATGCCGAGTGCAATCGAGATCCCGCCGAACGGCTGCCCGTGCCACGCGCGCTGCACGTTCTGCCAGTTGCGCATCAGCAGCGCCTGCAGGTTTTGCGTGATCGGCAGTGAATCGGAGTACGCGAACCAGATGTCGGGAAAGCGATACGCGGGACCGAGCGACGGAATCGCGAAGTAGAGCCACGCGCCGGCGAGCCATAACGCCGCGCTGCCGTTCGTGAACGCAACGCGAATGCGACGGCTCGGATGCGACAGGAAGAAAACGGTCGACACGATGATGCTCGCGTAGAAGATGTTCGCGTAGCTCCAGTCGATCACGCGCAGCGCGCCGCTGAAGAGATTCAACAGAAAGACAGATGGCGCGGCGCCGAGGCCGAGCCATTGATCGAGCTCCCACAGCGCGCCGTCGAAATTCGAGTGTCGATAAATCGGCACGACGAGTTTCAGCCACCCGTACGTGAAGATCATCAACGCGTTTGCGATCACGAGCCGAGCGGTGTCGATGAGCCATGCGCGCTGGCGAATGCGTCGCAGGTAGCGCTGGTCTTTGCGAATCACGGCGATGACGCCGCGAATCACGACGCCGCAGAATGCCTGGGTCGCGAGGGTCAACGTCAGCGCGCCGAACACCGCAACGACATTGCCGAGGAGGAAGAGACTCTTGTGCGCGACGAGTGCGACGACGAGCAGATTCGCGACGACGAGCCCTTCGAAGAAGTAGACGCGCTTCAAAGCGCCGCGATGATAACGTCCGGCGCGCATGTACATCGAACGAACGACGCGCGACGCGGTCGCGACGATCACGCTCAATCGCCCCGACAAGCTCAATGCCTTCACCGGCACGATGCGCGAGGATTTACTCGATGCATTGCGCGCATGCGAAAGCGACGACGCGATTCGCGCGGTCGTGATCACGGGCGCGGGCCGCGCGTTTTGTGCGGGCGGCGACGTCGAGTACATGAGCAAGCTGCAGGAGACGAACGACGTCACGTCGTTTCGCAAACTGCTCGATGCGGGGCGTGATGTGATTCTGCAGATCGCCTCGATGTCGAAGGCAGTGATTGCATCGATCAATGGCGTGGCCGCGGGTGCAGGATGCAATCTCGCGCTCGCGTGCGACTACCGCATCGCATCGGATGCGGCGAAGCTCAGCGAGTCGTTCGTGAAAATCGCGCTGCATCCCGATTGGGGCGGCACGTGGCTGCTGCCGCGACTCGTCGGCCGCGCACGTGCGTTGGAATTGTTGATGACCGGACGCATGGTCGATGCGCACGACGCACTCACGATCGGAATGGTGGATCGCGTCGTCGCGGCCGGGGATCTCGAGCGCGAGACCGCGTCGCTGGCAAATGCATTCGCGGCGACGCCCGCGATTGCGGCACGCGGAATCAAGCGCGCGCTTTCGCTCGCGGAGACGAACGATCTGCACGCGCAGCTGGAGCTCGAGGCCGAACATCAGCTCGAGTGTTTCTCGAGCGATGAGGCGAAGAAGAGAATTGGTGCGTTCGTGAAGAAGTAAGTGGAGCGGCGGGCTCTCAAGCCCGCCGAATCGTGGATTCACCGGCGGGCTAAGAGCCCGCCTCTCCACTGAGCTTCACGATGACGATCGTCTCGTCGTCTTTCTGTGGCGCTTCGCCGACGAAGGCATCGACGGCATCGGCGATCTGATCGCGAATCATGTTCGCGCTGCAGTCGATGTGCTCCTGCAGCAGCGCTTCGAGCCGCTCGTTCCCGAACTCCTGATCCTCGATGTCCTCTGCTTCGGTGATGCCGTCGCTGTACAACACCACCGTGGAGCCGGCGGGAAACGGCCGCGTTTGCGACAGGTATCGCGTGCCCGGAAGAATGCCGATCGGCAGGCCGTGCGATTTCATCTGCTCCACCTTGCCGTTCACGAGCAGATAGCAGGGATTGTGACCCGCGTTCACGAACTGAATCGTGCCGTGCTCCGGATCGATGGCGATCAGGATCATGGTGATGAACTTGTTCTCGGCCGACCAGTTGTGGATGTGCCGGTTCAGTTCCGTCGCGATCTCGCCGAGCTCGCGACCTTCGTGAAAGAGCAACTGAATCACCGCGTGCAGCGCCGACACGAGGAGCGCCGCGGGCATCGACTTGCCGGCGACGTCGGCGACGAGCGTCGTGATCACGCCGTCGCGCACGAAGAACGCGTGATAGTCGCCGCCGACCTGGCGCGCGGGACGCGACAGCGCGGCGATCTCGATGCCTTCGAGTTGCGGAATCGATTTCGGAAGAATGTCGCGTTGGATCGTCGCGGCCAGCTCGAGCTCGCGCTCCATCGCCTGCTTCGCAAGCGCATCGCGGTGCAGGCGCGCGTTCTCGAGTGCGATCGCAACCTGATTCGCGAACAAGGCGAGCAATCGCAGATCGTTCGCTTCGAATGCGCCGATGCCGCCTTCGCGCGTCTCGCGATCCGCGGCCGCGAGCACGCCGATCACCTGATCGTTGTTGCCGGTGCGAATCGGCACCGCGACGAATGTCGCGCAATCGGGAAAGAGACAATCGGATCCGCCATCGAACGCGAGCGGCTTTCCCTCGCGAATGAGTTGCTCGGCAAGTTCCGATTCGAGAAATCCTTCGCGCACTTCGCCGAACGAGCGATAGAGCTTGAAGCCCTGCTCTTCGCGCAGGTACAGCGCGGCGCGACGCGCATTCGTGAGCGAGATCATGCGGAAGAGAATCTCGTCCGCGAGCTCGTCGACGTTCAGCGTCGATGCGATGGAAAGACCGATGTCGTACAGCGACTCGAGCTCCCACAATCGATACTTGAGCTGGAAATCGCCTTCGCGTGTTTCCTGCAGCAGGCGCTGATTCGTCAGCAGCGTCGAAAGAAACACCGCTGCCGCGCGCACGAACGCTTCGTCGTCATCGAGTGCATCGAGACTCCGCGTCGAGAGTGCGAGGACGCCGAGAGGCTCGCGTTGCGATTGCAGCGGAACGATGAGCGCCGGCGAGGGATTCAACGCGTCGGCCGGATTCGCATCGTGATTCAGGATCTCGGGCGCGACGAACGCATCCGATTTCGCGGCGAGACGCAACTCGCGGCCGCGCGCTTCGCGCAAATACAACGCGCCGGAATCAAAGCGCGTGTGTCGTGCAAAGGCATCGAGGATTTGCGCGCCGTGCGCGGCGATGGACGTCCGCTCCAGTTGCTGCAGCTCGTGAACGAACTCGGCGAAACGGTGGACGGGCGCCATGCGGCGGAGGATATCAGGAGCGGCGCCGCTGCATGCCGGTGGCTCGTTGCTCGTGAAACGCGAGTTGGCGGGCCGAGCAATCAGCCGGCGGCATCAGCCGATCACAACCCCATCTCTTTCATGCCCGCGTCTTCATCCGTGTAGATGGATGCGTAATTCGCGAGACCCATGATCTGGAAGGTCTTGTGGATGACGGGCGTGAGGGAGCAGAAGCCGATCTTCCCGCCTTTGTCGATCATCTTCTCGATGATCTCGATGAGGATGCTGATGCCGATCGAGTTGACGATCTTCGTTTCGCGCAGATTGAGGAGCAGCGAGCGCACGCCCTGGTCCATGAGCTCGTACGCGCGGTTGGTGATCTCTTCGCCGCCGACGTTGTTGATGTAGCCCTTGGTGTAGAGGATCGCGCCCGTGTCGCCGCGGCGGTCGACCGCGACTCTCAATTCGTCCGTCATGATGTCTTCCCGTACTTCACCATATGGATGGTCGTACCGTCTTCACTGGTCGTGATTCCGACCTCGTCCATGTGTGCTTCGATGATTGAAAGTCCCCACCCGCGCTTGTGGACCGCGCCGAGTTGTTTCCGGCGAGTGCGCGCTTCGCCAACGTTGAATCCCCGGCCGTGATCGGTGATCCAGATGTCGATGCGCGAATTGCCCTCGCCCAGTGAGGTGCCGAGGATTTTCACATAGATGCGACGCTCGGCGCTACCGGAGTGCTCCCGCGCGTTGATACAGGCTTCGATCATTGCGTGGGCCATCTCATCGATGGACTCGGACGCCATGCCCAGTTCCCGGGCGAGATTGCCCGCGGCGCGCGCGGCGGCGATCTCGATATCCGGAACCATGGGGAGCGTGAGCTCCATCTGCCGTTCGGCTGTCGCAGTCATGAGGTCATCCTCGTCGGAACCTTCTTCGGAGCGACTGCAATCAGAAGGACAGGAACAGCGCGGCGGCGGTTTTCACCCAGGAAGGGATTCCGCCGAGGCGATCGAGTGCGAAAAGAGCCACGGTGTTCAGCGCCAGCATGCTGGGCAGCACGTACTGAGCCGAAAGAACCGATTCGAGCTTGGTGGCGGTGCGGGTCTGCGCGATGTTGTTCATGGTTGCCCCCCTGTTTTGTCGGGACCAGCCAAGAGCAACGCGACTGCCACGGCGTACGGACCAGCTCGAAACCTCCTAAGTTGATGACGCGGCGTAGTTTACATGAATCGTTCCGCGTGTGAAGCGTTTTGGGACTATGTGGCATTTTGGGACAATCAGCCGCTCCACAATCAGTAGCTGTTCGCAAGCGGCTCATTTTCAGTAAGTTACTAATGAATGTCCCAATTATCCACAGTAGTGGCTATTTGGGACAACTCGTCACGCTTGCGGTACAGAGTCTTGCGATCGACCCCCAAAATCTTCGCCGCTTTCGACATGTTGCCCTTCGTGAATGCCAGCACGCGCGCCACATAACGCGCTTCGAGCTCATCGAGCGTCGGCAGATCATCGGACAACTCACGGCCACTCGCCGTATTCGAGCTGTCGCCAGGCAACAACAAATCGCCCGGATCGATCACCGGATCGGTCGTGAGCGCAAGCGCGCCTTCGATCAGGTTCTCGAGCTCACGTACGTTTCCGGGAAACGGATAGCGCATCAATTTCTGCAACGCTTCCTGCGTGATGCGCACGTCGTGCAGTCCTTCGCGTTTGCCGTATTTGTCGAGGAAGAAGCGCACGAGCTTCGGAATGTCGTCTTTGCGCTCGCGCAGCGGCGGCAATGAGATCTCGACGACCTTCAGTCGATAGTAAAGATCCTGACGAAACTCGCCTTTCTCGATCATCTCTTCGAGACCGCGATGCGTCGCCGAGAGAATGCGCACGTCGATCGGGATTCTTCGGCGTCCGCCGAGTTTCTCGATCTCTCGCTCCTGCAGCACGCGCAGCAACTTCGCCTGCAGCGTGAGCGGGATGTCGCCGATTTCATCGAGGAAGATCGTGCCGCCTTTCGCGAGCTCGAATTTTCCGGGACGCGCTTCGACACCGGTTGCGACGCCGCGCTCGATGCCGAAGAGCTCAGACTCGAGCAACGTCTCAGGCAATGCGGCGCAGTTGATCGCGACGAAGGGGCCGTCTTTGCGCGGCGAGTTGCCGTGAATGAGACGCGCGACCATTTCCTTGCCGGTGCCGGATTCGCCGCGAATGATGACGCTGGCCTGCGAGTCCGCAACGCGCGCGACGAGATCGATGACCCGGGACATCTTCGGCGAGTCGCCGACCATCAATCGATCGGAGTAGTCGCGCAACATGCGTTGCTTGAGCGCGCGATTCTCGTCTTCGAGCGTTTCGCGCACGAGATCGAGTTTGTGGAAGCGGCGCGTGTTCTCGATCGCCGCACCGCCGATGGCTGCGATCGATTCGAGAAAGCGCAGATCGTCTTCGATGAATGCGCCTGCTTTCGTCTCGCCGCGCACTTCTTTGCCGCCGACGCCGATGACGGCGAGAATCGTGTCGCCAGCGGTGATCGGCGCGATCAGCAAATCGCTGCCGGGACCGCCGAGGAATCGGGAGACGGTGATCATGAGCGGCTCGCGCGAGGCGATCACCTGCTTGATCGGCGGCTCGAGCACGAACATCTCCGGCGGCACATCGACGCCGAACGTAAATGCGGTTTGCACGTTGAGCTTCTCGTCGATCGAGAAGACGAAGCCGATGGTCGCGTCGAGCACCGCGATCGCGCGATGCATCAACTCTTCGAGCAGATCATCTTCGGGACGCAGCGTGTTGAGCGCGCGACCGACGTCGTACAGCGCTTCGAGTTGAAGCAGCTTCCGGCGTAATTCGAATTGACTCTGCGCCATCGTTCGTTTTGGTCTCTGTGGAGCGGCGGGCTCTCAGCCCGCCGGTATTCACGATTCGGCGGGCTGAGAGCC
>JBQCJC010000212.1:0-9001 GCA_051953135.1 Thermoanaerobaculia bacterium
CGGCCTAAATCTACGGGGGGTCACGAGAGGGTTCTGGGATGTATGGACCAGTGGTTGACAAATGGCGGGGGGGGATCTTCGCCCGCCTTACATTTGATGGGTCGGCGGGCTACGCGCCCGCCGGTCCACTACACGCGCGGCGTGGTCGACGGAGCCGGCGATGCCGCACCGACACCTTCGGTGCCGAGGGCGGGACGCGCGACGGTCGAGGTGATGCCGACCGCTTCCGCGTACTTGAGGTACGTGTCGATCGATGCGATGACGACGCGAGCTTCAACCGTGATCAGATCGATACCGACGAGTGAGATGCGGACCCACGCATCGACGACGATACCTTTATCGAGAATCCGGTCGAGAACGTCGATCAGACTGGTTCCGCCCGGGGCGCGTTCAACAGCCATGATTACCTGCCTTTCCTCTCTCCCGGCTTCCCATCGGGAAGCTCACGAGCACTCAGTTGTCTCTCCAGCTCGGCGATGCGATTGCGCAGCTCGTCATACTCTTCGGGCGCAGGCAACGCGCGCGCATCACTCGAATAGAAGCGGTCCGATCGCCACCAGTTGATCCCGATCGCCTCGGCCTTGTCGATCGAACAGATCACGAGGCGAAGCTGAATCGTCAGCAGCTCCACGTTGGCGAGCGAGACCTTTACGTCTCCCGCAACGACGAGCCCCTTGTCCAGGATCTTGTCGAGGATGTCCACCAGCCCTTGCGGTTGACGCTGGAGCCCTCCCCGATCGTCGATTGGCAATCCCGCCTCCCTTCTGTGGTGCGGCGAACGTTTAACCGGTTTCACGAGTGGGAGTCAAGAAATCTCATTCCCACATCTTTAGCGGGCCCAGCTTCAAATTCAGTTCTTCATCGCTGAGTCCGAACACTCTTTTCAGCTCCGCCATCTTCTCTTCGAGCTTCATCAGCGCGGTGCCGAGACGCTCGATTTCTTCATCCGAAAGATTGCCCGCATCCATGCGTCGCAGCGCCTGCTTCTCGAGCAAACGACGCACGAGCTCGATGATCGACAACACGAGTTTCGCCAGTCCGTTCTCAACCGCTTCGGAATCCGCGGAGATGCGCTCCGGCACCATCGATTCCGTGAACGTCAGCGCGCGACGCAACTCGTCTTCTTCATTCGTGATCAGCATCGGCGAAGACCTCCAGCGGCCACGGACCGGAAAGCAGGAACGGCACTTCGGGACACGCGTCGCGCAACGACTCGCCCGCACCGCGAACACGATCGAGATTCGCGCGCTCGACAAGCAGCACGAGCTCGATCGATTTCTCATCGCGATGCAGCCAGCGATGCTGCTTCGCGAGCGGCACGAGCAATTCATTCGCGACATCGCGCAATCGTGAATCCGCACTCGCGCTCTGCGTCGCTTCATGCAATGCGCGCAGATACTCCGCGCCATTCGTGAAGTCGTAACGATTCGGGCGCGGACGCGGCGCCACTGCCGCGGTCTTGAGCGTCATCTCGACATGCTCGCGATGCTCGATGAGCAATCGCTTCCAGCGCGCGAGATGCGCGTGACACTTCGCGAATGCATCATCGGGAGAGGCCGTCGAGAAGCCGTAGCGAATGGCGATGAAGGTCGCGGCCTCGAGCAGCTTCGCGCGGATGTGCGCGACTTGGATGAGCAGCTCGCGATCGCCGAGGGGCTGATCGTCAGGGACTTCGAGGGCGCTGAGAAAAAGATCGCCGACCGGAATCGCGTCCGCATGCGGCTCGACGTCATCGCGCAACAAATGCGCGCCGATGACGACGAACTTCATCGCTTCGAGGTCCTGATGATCGCATCGACATTCGCGAGCACGACGTTGAGGCCGAGGTACAGCAGATCGACATCGCCGATCGAAATGACCGCCTCCCCCGCAATGATCACACCGCGATCGAGGAGATGGTCGAGCGTTTCGAGGAGCGGGAGGTCGGTGAGGTCAGACATGGTCATTCCCAGCGATGAGCGATGAGAGATGAGCGATGAACTGCGCCGCGAGCGCGCACCTTCTTCGAGATGACGTCATGGAAACGAGTGTGGCTCTCGCGGCAAGGTTCATCTCTCATCGCTCATCTCTCATCGCTCGCCTCTGTAAAGCTGTACGGTGGCCACGGGCCCGTCAGCGCCAGCGTCACGCCTTCTGCCGCGTAGCGCTCGTCCATCGTGGCGTGCAGTTCCTGCAGGACTGATTCCTCGTCGCGATTGATCAACATGTTGATTTGTGGGAACGCGCCGTCGCGGCGTTCGCGATTTTCGCTGATGGTCTCGCACGCGAGCGTTTCGAGAATCGTGCATTCGAGCTCGAGCACGAGATCCTGCTCCGCCGCGTGGGATGCGCGTTTCGTTTCGTCCTGCAGTTTCTTCTTCAACAGAAACGCTTTGCCCGGCGGGGCGCTTTCGATTTCGTTTTGCAGATCGCGCAACGATGCGACGCGATTCGGCAGCGCGGCATGCCAGCGCTCGGGATCGAGCTCGATGCGCAGCGTCCACTCCTGTTTGCCGTCGAGACGCTGCAGCACATTCGAAAGCAATTCGTGATTCGCGTGCAGATAGGATCGCAGCGCTTCTTCGCTGCTGAACAACGTGAACGCGCGCAGCGGAACGATCGACGTGCGTTTCATCAACTCGGCGACGACGCTTTGGTGCCGGTAGCCGATCGCGCCGAGCCATTCGAGATCGCCCGCCCTCCGGTCAATCACATCCTGCGAGAACTCCTCGGCACTCACCAACGTGAACACCGCCGAGATGCGATCGATCGTCGCCACGCCGAAATGACGCGTGGCGTCGATGCCATCGACCTCCGGCATCACCGCATCGCGCGTGACCGCGTAAACGTAGAGCACCGTCTGCACATCCCGATCTTAATCCGTAACGCCCGCGCCACAACTCCGCGAACGCGCGTCGCTACGATCCCGCGCATGAAAGCACTCGTGACTGTTGCGGTCCTCGCATTGACGTTGCCGCTGTTCGCCGCGGATGCGCCCGCGAATGATGAAGCCGCGATTCGCGCGGTGATCGAGCAGTACTTCAAATCGCATGCAACCGGCAACGGCCAGTACATCCTCTCGGTGTTTCATCCCGACCTGAAGATGATGTTCGTGCGCGACAACGCATTCATGATGCGCACGCGCGACGAGTACGTCTCGGGCTTCAACGGCAAGCCCGCGGATGACGAAGCGCAGCGCAAACGCTCGGTGCTGCTCATCGACATCACCGGCAATGCAGCGATGGCGAAACTGAAGCTCGACTATCCGAAAGTGACGCTGACGGATTACTTCGCGCTGCTGAAGATCAACGGCGAGTGGAAGGTCGTGAACAAGATCTTCAACGCGGAACCAAAGCCGTGAGATCGTCGAGCGTGAGGGGCGCACGTTCGCGGCGCTCGATGAGAATTGCGTCCGGCAATGCATCGAGTGCCGCAAGCTCGTAGCTCCGCATGGACTGATCGCAGGCATCGCTGGTTTCCGGCGTGATGTAGTTCGCGATCACCGTACCGACAGGAATCCGGCGTTCCTGCAAGTTGGCGAGAAGGCGTTGCGTCTCGGCGAGGACGATGCGCTCCGGTCGTGTCACGACGATCACCGCGGTCTGCGCTTCGTCGTGCAGCGCGGCGTCGAGATCTTTCAGCGCGCGCGATGCGCGGACGAGTTCCTCGCCTAACGAGCCCGCGGGAATGAGGTCTTTGTAGCGCAGCAGGAGGCGCATGAACTCGCGCACCCATTCGCCCGCGGTGCGCGGTAGTTCGAGCAAACGCAGGAAGTGGCCGGTGGGCGCGGTGTCGACAATGATGCCGCTCAGCGATTCATCGGCGATGAGATCGGCGAGGCGCGTGATCGCGAAGAGCTCATCGGCGCCAGGCGGTGCAATCTCGATGAGCTGACGCATGGCGTCGGAATCATGCGCGATGGTCAGGCCGCGCGGCGTGATCGCGTCGAATGCCTCAGTGATCTCGCGGCCGAGGGAGTCGCGGAAGCGGCGCCACTTCGCGCGTGTGTCGATCGTTTCGATCTTCAGATTCGATGGCGGCGTGAGTTGCGCGAAGAGATCGCGCAATGAATGCGCGGGATCGACGGAGATGACGACGTAGTTGTTTTCAGGATGCGTCGTCGCGAGTTGCAGAGCGAGCGATGCGGAGCAGGTGGTTTTGCCAACACCGCCTTTGCCTGCGAAGAAGAGAAGACGGCGGGCTGGAAGCCCGCGCACCGGCCGGGTGGAAGCCGGCGCTCCGGTTGGCGGCGCTTCGCGCGCCATCCCGCCGCGACTCCACGCTTCGATCCTCTCCGCCGAATCCAGCGGCGCACACGCGCGTAGTGCGAGCACCAGCTCTCGCGGCGCGAACGCATTCTCTTCATGGCCGCGCGCGCGATTCATCACCACGAACGGCACATCGAGCCCGACGTCCTCGATCAATCGCAACGTCTGCTCGATCACCAGCGGCTCGCGCAACGTTACCGGGACGAACGCGCCGTGCTGCTGCAGCAACTCGCGTCTGCGTTTCGCCTGCGCATCGAACTCGTCGATGAACGCATCGATCGTGTCGCGCGCGTCGCGCCGCGTGAACAGATACACCAACGCGCGATGCTTATCCTGCATCGCATCGAGCGCCACCCCGAGTTGTGGAAAGTTCTCCGCCCCGCCGAGCATGCGCATCGTGTGACCGGTCGGTGCGGTATCGACGACGACCATCGCATCGGGATGTTCTTCCGCGAGCTCGCCGATGCGCATCCACGCCATCAACTCATCGACACCCGGCATCGACAACTCGAACAAACGACGCAGTTCTTCGCGATCGAGATACGTACCGCGATCGCCGATCTCGAGGAACGATGCAAGATTCGCGGAGAGAAAGCGTGAGTAGAGCGCCGAGGCGTCGAGAGATTCGAGAGTGAATGGCGCGCGATCAAACAGATCCGCGAGGTTACTGGCGGGATCGGTCGTGAAGAGGATCGTTTTGCGCGTTTGCGCGTAGTGCAACGCTGCCGCACTCGCGATCGTGGTCTTCCCGACTCCGCCTTTTCCGCCGAAGAGAACGATGCGCTTCTCGCGAAGAGAATCGAACGCGGCGATGAGATTCATCGCTCGCCGTAACCGGTGTAAACCCCGATGCCGCCTTCGTCGTCCTGCTCCGCCGCGTACTGGCGCGCGAGCGCTTCCTTGCGCGCGCGGATGTCGCGCAGCGCCTGAAACACGATCGCTTCTTCGCGCACGTAATCGTCTTCGCTGATCTCACCCACTTCGAGGCGCATCTGCAACTCGATCAGACGTTCCTTCCACGGCTGATCGTTCATCAGTTCCTCGTCGGCCATCTTCTGGATCGTATTCATGATCCACTTGAAGCCAGCGATCGGTCCTTTGATCGGCAGCAGAAGGATGTCGTCGAGGATAAAGGCCATAGTTGTCTCGCGCTTAGCGATCCGCGCGTTCGAGCTTCAATCGAATGTTCACGAAGTTGTATGGCGGCCACGGTCCCGTGTAGAGGAACGAGAGCTTGTTCTCGTACTTTTTCGCGATGTCGGAGATCTGATCGTCGAACGATTTCGTCTTGTCGCGCTCCACGAGGAACGCGGCGTTCATGATCATCTTGTCGCCGATCGGTTTGTTCGAACGCGAGGCGATTGCCGCGTCGCGCAACGCTTCGTAAATCTCCGTCACGTATGCATCGGCCTTCGCCTGCAACGCGGATTCGACGACGCGGCCCAGCTGCATGCGCGAGAAGTACGTCGACGTCGACGTGTTCGACTGAATCTCTTCCTTCAGCCGGCGAATCTCTTCGTTCTCGGTCTCGATCTCTTTGATGACCTGGTCTTTGTCCCAGTTCACCTTGAGGCCGAACTCGATCTTGCCTTCCATCTTCTGCAGCACGTCGCTGAGCGCTTCGTACGTGCCCTTGAGAAATTCTTTGATGTCGTTCTCGGTGCGGAAGACGGTGCCGAAGGACATTGGCAGCACGGTGAAGTCTTTCATCACGAGCTCGTTCACGTGCTCGTGTGCGAGCGCGTTCTCGCGCGTCGGATCGAAAACGATCAGCGGACAGTTCGACACGACCGCGCCGAACTCGCGGAAATGCACGGTGTAGACGCGATCGCCGCGGCCGCCGATGCCGACCGTGCCGAAATCGCGCGGCGACTCGGTTTTGATGATGCAGTAAACGTATTTCCCTTGTTCGGTATCGGGATGCGCTCCCGAAGACTGCTCACTCATTTCGCGGTCCCCTCGCGAGCCGAAGAATACAATACCGTCCCGGTTGCAAAAGACGCACCCCCGCCGCGTGGCGCGGCTCATCGAGCGTTGGTTCGCGCGGCACCAGCGATCGCTCCCGTGGCGCGACGGGTACGATCCGTTTCACGTCTGGGTCTCCGAGGTCATGCTGCAGCAGACCCGGATGGACGTGGTGGTGCCCTACTTTCTTCGATTTCTCGAACGATTTCCCGATGTTCGCGCACTCGCCGCCGCGAGCGACGACGAAGTCACCGCGGCGTGGTCGGGACTCGGCTACTACCGCCGCGCGCGCATGTTGCGCGATGGCGCGCGCGACGTCGTCACGCATCACGGCGGCAGCGTGCCCCGCACGATCGAAGAGCTGCTGACGATTCCGGGCATCGGCCGCTACACCGCGGGCGCGATCGCATCGATCGCATTCGAACAACGCGCGCCGATCGTCGACGGCAACGTCGCGCGCGTCGTCGCGCGCATCTTCGCAACGCACGACGATGCGTGGCCGTTCGCGCAATCGCTCGTCGACGCATCCGAATCGCCGCGCGCGCTGAATCAGGGACTGATGGAGCTCGGCGCGCTGATTTGCACTCCGCGCATTCCGTCGTGTTTGTTGTGCCCCGCGCGCGTCGAGTGTCTCGCGGTGCAGACAGGACGCGTGGACGAGTTCCCGCGTGCGAAGCCGAAGAAGACGACGCGCGAGTTGCGCATCCCGCTGTTCGTGATTCGCGATCGGCGCGGACGCATTCTCATGCGACGAGAAGAAGGTGCGCTGATGACGGGCATGATGCAGCTGCCGCACGGCAACGCGTTGTTGTTCGATGCACCGCTCGAGATCGAGCCGCAGCAGGAGCTCGGCGTCGTGAAGCACACGGTCACCAATCGAAAGATCGAGTTCGTCGTGTGCATCGCGTCATTGAGCAAGGCTCCGCGCGGCTACGAGTGGATCGCGATCGACGCGCTCGATTCGCTGCCGCTTCCTTCGTACGTGCGAAAAGCGTTGCGACTCGCGATGCGTTGAAACGCTTTCCGGCATGGCGTCACTACCTCCCGCAAAGGAGAAAACGTCATGCCTCCCATTTCATTGCTGGATGCCGCGCGCATCCGAGTCTCGATCATCGACGCGCTGTTCGTGCCATGCCGGCCGCGTATTCTGATCGTCATCGACGGTCTCACGTACGTGCCGGGCGACGGCTTCGGGCTCACGCGTTTCATCGAGGCGCTGCTGACCGGCAGCCCGAAGCCGGTCATCACGCTCGCGCATCGATTCGTGTCCGGAATTGCTAGCGTCACCGTCGCGGGCGACACGTTCAACATCAAGAACAACTTCGCATTCGACACCGCATCGCCCGCGGTGACGCTCGCGAACTACGATCAGATCTGGCTGTTCGGCATCAATGCCGGCGCGTTCTATCTCAGCGATCCGGAAGTGGGCGTGATCTCGACGTTCATGAACGGCGGCGGCGGTCTGTTCGCCACCGGCGATCACCAGGCCCTCGGCCGCGGTCTCTCCGGCGAGCTTCCGCGCGTGCGCCACATGCGCGAGTGGAGCGCGATTCCGGTCGGTCTCGAAACGAATGCGAGCGTTGCGATTGGTCGCATCGACACCGTCGTCGATCCCGGCGTCGGCGTGGGCAACCAGTACGAATTCGACGATCAATCCGATGACATTCCGCAGCGCATCTATCCGAACTATCGCGTCGTCGATACCGATGGCGGAGCCGGCACCGCCTGGTCCGCGACCGTGCATCCGCTGCTCATGCTGCCGGGTGCGGTCGTGACGCGCACGAGCGCCGCCGATTTCACGAAAGACATCGACTGCCTTCCGGATCATCCGCACGAAAGCGTCTGCCGCGAAACACCGGCCGGCGTGCTCGGAGGCAACTACAACATCAACGGCCAGAACTTCGTCGAATATCAGCCGCCCGTTTCCGGTCCGCTCGTCAAAGCGGAAGTCGTGGCGTTCGGCGTCTCGGGCGGCCGCGCGATCGCCGCGGGCGGCGGAATCAAGCCGCCGGTCACGCCGCAGATGTTCCCGATCATCAGCGCATACGACGGGCGCCTCGCGCAGCCGTACTCCGGCACCGCGCGTCCGGGCCGCATCGTGTGCGACTCGACGTGGCATCACTTCGTGAACATCAATCTCGACGGCACCGGCACGACGCGCACGGCGCTCGGAACCGGCAGCGGCGCGGCGTTCGTTCCGGGTCCGCAACTGCTCAAGATCTACGAGTACTACCGCAACATCATGAAGTGGCTGCAGCCGGCGAATCGCATCTGGTGCCGCTGGTACTGGGATCTCGTCGCGGTGCGTTATCAGCCGTCGATCATCGAAGAGCTGGCGTCCGCCGACCTCTTCACAACCTTCGCATCGCAGGTCGCCCTCGGACGCACAGCAGCGCAAGTGTTCGCAACGTTCCACGGCGCGGGCGCGCTCGAAGAAGCAATCGCATCGCTGTTGCAAAGCGATCCATCGACCGAAGCACTCGGCGATCTCGTCGCCACGAATGCGTTGCGCGCGGCGGACATCGATCCCGACGAACTGTTCTTCGGCATTCTCGGCGGCTCGCTTGTGAAACTCGCGGAATCGCTCCCGCTGCACGACACGAAAGCCGCGACGGCATTCCTCGAACGCGGCATCGAGAAGAACGTGGCGACGTTGGCTGCAGAGACTCGCCGCGCGGCCGCAACCGCGCTGTCGATGCAAGCGAAGCGCGCGGAGCGACGACTCACGCTGTTGAAAGATCAACGACTCACGCGATTGAGCAAATAGTCCGGTGGAGCGGCGGGCTCTC
>JBQCJC010000213.1:0-3309 GCA_051953135.1 Thermoanaerobaculia bacterium
CTCTTAGCTCGCCGTATCACTCGTCGGCGGGCTAAGAGCCCGCCGCTCCACTTAGCGCGTCGTAGCCGTACGCGATCTCGTCTTCCGTCACGTCGCTCACCACCACACACTCACCCACTCGCTTCGGGAAGACCATCACGCGCGACGTGCCGGTGTTCTTCTTGTCGTGCTCCGTTGCCGCGAGCACGGCATCGCGATCGAGTTGCGGAAGCGGCGTCGGTTCGTAGCGAAGGATCGCGCGTTCGATTCGCGACGCGTCTTGGCGTGACAACAATCCACGTCGCACCGCAATCGCATTCGCGGCGATCATGCCCCACGCCACGGCTTCGCCGTGCGTCATGCCGCGATACTGCAGCGCGGTTTCGATGCCGTGCGCAATCGTGTGTCCGTAGTTGAGCAGACGACGCAGATCCGCTTCCTTCTCATCCGTCGTGACGATGTCGGCTTTCACGCGAATGGCGCGGCGGACGATCTCATCGATGTCGAGCGCATCGCCTTCGAACAATTCGAAGAGCACGGGATCCGCGATCACGCCACCTTTCAACGCTTCGTACAACCCGCTGAGACGTTCGCGCGGCGGTAGTGAATCGAGCACCGCGAGATCCGAGACGATCGCCACCGGCGGATAGAACGAGCCGATGAGGTTCTTCCCTTTCTCGTGATTCACCGCGAGCTTGCCGCCGATCGAGCTGTCGACTTGTGCGAGCAAGGTCGTCGGCACGTGCACAAGATCGATGCCGCGCAGAAAGATCGACGCCGCGAATCCGGCGGTGTCGCCGATCATTCCTCCGCCGACAACCACCGCCATCGAGTCGCGCTTCGCTCCATGGTCAAGTAGCTGACTAATGACGTCGTTCGCGGTCGCGAGGGTTTTGTTCTGCTCCCCTTCTTCGATCGTGAGGATCGTCGCGTTCGCGAACGATGCTGCAACGCGCTCACCGAATCGCTCGCGCAATTGCGAGGACGTGATGACGAAGACGCGGCCGCGCGGTCGCACGAGCGAGCCGGTGCGATCGAGCAACTCGCGCCCGACGTACACCGGCGTGTCGTGAATCAGAAGGAAGGGATTCACTTCAAGCGAATCCCGAGCTCGTTCAACTGCTTCTCGTCGACGGTCGACGGCGCGGAGCACATGAGGTCCTGCGCGCGCGCGGTCTTCGGATAGGCGATGACGTCGCGCAGCGATTCCGCACGAGCCATGAGCATCGCCAGTCGATCGACGCCGAGGGCGATGCCGCCGTGCGGTGGAGCGCCGTAGCGGAATGCATCAATGAGGAAGCCGAAGCGATCGCGCGCATCTTCATCACTGATACCGAGGGCACGAAACATCTTCTCCTGCACCTCGGGCTGATTGATGCGAATCGATCCGCCGCCGAGCTCGAGTCCGTTGAGCACGATGTCGTACGCACGCGCGAGCACCACGCCGGGATCGCTCGCGAGCTGCTCGAGTTGCGAAAGCCGCGGCGAAGTGAACGGATGGTGCTTCGCGAAATAGCGACCTGATTCCTCGTCCCATTCGAACAACGGGAAGTCGGTGACCCAAAGGAAGTTCCACGAGTCGGCGGGAATCATGTTTTCTTCCCTGCCGAGACGCAGACGCAGGTTGGCGAGGACGTCCCACACCGTGACGTGTTTGCCGGCGACGATCAATGCGAGATCGTTCTCGTTCGCCTTGAGCGCGTTGCGCAACGCATCGAACGAGGCATCGTCGAGGAACTTCTTGATCGACGACCCGCGCTCCGCGTTGAACTTCATCCACACCAGGCCGCTCGCGCCGCCCTTCTTCGCGTCTTCGGTGAGCTCGTCGATGCGCTTGCGCGAGAACGACGCGCCGTTCGGCACCACGATCGCGCGAATCGTTGCAGCGTTCTTGAATGGATCGAACGCGATCGACTTCGCGACGTCGCTGATGTCGATCAGCTCCATGCCGAAACGCGTATCCGGACGATCGATGCCGAAGCGATCCATCGCTTCCTGCCACGTCATGCGCGGGAACGGCGTCTTCACCGGCACGTTTGCGATCGGGAAGATTTCTTCGAACAAGCCTTCGATCAACGAATAGATGAACTCTTCGTCGATGAACGACGCCTCGACGTCGATCTGCGTGAACTCGGGCTGACGATCGCGACGCAGGTCTTCGTCGCGGAAGCAGCGCGCGATCTGGAAGTAGCGCTCGAGTCCGCCGACCATGCAGAGTTGTTTGAAGATCTGCGGCGATTGCGGCAGCGCGAAGAATTCGCCTTTGTGGACGCGGCTCGGCACGAGGTAATCGCGCGCGCCTTCCGGAGTACTTTTTGTGAGGATGGGCGTCTCGACTTCCAGGAAGCCATGCCGATCGAAGTAGTTCCGCGTCGCCGTCAGCATCTTGTGGCGCAGGATGAGGTTCTTCGTCAGCGAGGGACGGCGCAGGTCGAGATAGCGATATTGCAGCCGCAATTCTTCGGCCGCGTCCGTGTCGTCGTCGATCGGAAACGGCGGCGTGTCCGCGCGATTCAGAATCGTGATCGCGGTCGCCACGACTTCGATGTCTCCCGTCGCGAGCTTCGCGTTCTTTTGCGCATCGGCACGCTCGACGACATCGCCTTCGATCTGCACGACGAACTCGGAGCGCAGCTCCTTCGCCGTCGCGATCAATTGCTCCGTCGCTCCGCGCTCACGATCGATGACGATCTGCACGATGCCACTGCGATCGCGCAAATCGATGAAGATCAGCTCTCCAAAATCACGGCGCTTCTGAACCCAGCCGGAAAGAGAGACGGAGGAGGAGAGGGTTTGTTTCGAGAGCGAGCCTGCTGCGGTTCTATTCATGTATTCCGTTCATTCGAGCGATGAGCGATGAGCGATGAACTGTGTCGCGAGAACGACGCGCGTCGAGATGACCCATGTCAATGAACTCCGCGCTTGCGACAAGGTTCATCGCTCATCGTTCATCTCTCATCGCTGGTTTAAATAGTTGTTCTTGTATCCGACGTACAGCCGCCACGACTCCTCGAGCCTCGCGACTTCCTCGTCCGTCAGCGGTCGTTTCACGCGTGCGGGCACGCCGACCACGAGTACACGCGGCGGGACGATCATGCCTTCGGGCACGAGCGCGCCGGCGCCGATGAGCGCGTTCTCGCCGATCACCGCTTTGTCGAGGACGCGCGAGCCCATGCCGATGAGCGCGCCGCGATGCACGGTGCAGCCGTGGCCCATCGCCCCCAGGGCGAGCGGGACTTCATCATGAAATATCGTCGGGGAGTCGCAGTTACCGACCGGCAAACTGGACTTTTCCTGCACCGTCGTAAGTGCGCCGATGCCGATGTAAAT
>JBQCJC010000214.1:0-2614 GCA_051953135.1 Thermoanaerobaculia bacterium
AGACCGAACGCCCACGGCTCTTCTTCGCGCGGACGCAGAATCTGCACGATCGCGGATTTGATCTGGAATCGTTCGGCGAGCTCGGCATCGAGATCAGCATCGCCAGCCATCGTGACGATCGGACGGTCCGATTCGATCGCGCGGCGAATGAGCCCTTGCGAATTCGCGAGCGGCACCGGCGCCTTCATCGACGCATCGTCACCATTGCCGCCGCGCACCGGATCGAACGTCGCGAATGCGACCTTCGCGAACTCCGCCGATTCGTGCACCGGCTGCAACAGCCACGCGCGATCGGCGCCGAATTCTTCGCGCGTCACGACGACGATGCGACGCAGCACTTCGCGCAACTCGAGCGTGTTCGTGAACGTCTCGAGGATGCTCGAGAGAAATCGATAGCGTTCTTCCGTGGTGAAGCGCGCGCGATCCGAGGATGCCGGCGCGAGGTAGCGCGTCATGAGCCTGCGAATCATCGCGTCATCGCTAGCGAGCTCCGGCAACTCGAGCACGCGCGCCATCGGCTGACGGCTTTCCGCGGCATCGCGCACGCGTTGCCACGCGGACGCACCACTCACCGCGATGAGGCGAAACCGCTCGCGATCGAGCAACTCGACCGCTTCCTGTTCGGACCGCGCAACGACCGGCGTGAAACGCAACGAACGCGCAATCTCGACCGGCGTGCGTGCGGCAATTTCGCCTGCAACGATGAGGACCTGATTGGGCATTGGCTGCGCAGCATGCTAGCAGCTTGCGCGATCACTACAATGCGCCGCATGAAGCGATCCTTTGATGAGCTCGTTCAACTCATGACGCGTTTGCGCGGACCGGAAGGTTGTCCGTGGGATCGCAAGCAAACTCTCGCCGATTTGAAGCCGTTCATCATCGAGGAAGCGTACGAAGTGGTCGACGCAATCGATCGCAATGATCGCGCGTCACTGGCCGAGGAAGTCGGGGACATGTTGCTCGAAGCGGTGTTCGTCGCGGAGATCACACGCGAAGAAGGTTCGTTCGACATCTACGACTCCGTAACCGCGATACACGACAAGCTCGTGCGCCGTCATCCGCACGTGTTCGCGGATGTCGTTGCCGATGATGCGGAGCAGGTGCTCGTGAACTGGGAGAAGTTGAAGCAGGACGAGCGCAAGGCGGAGAACAAGAGTCTGCTCGCCGGCGTGCCGGCTTCGCTGCCCGCGCTGTTGAAAGCAGGACGGCTCACGGAAAAGGCAGCGCGCGTGGGATTCGACTGGCAGCGCGCGGATGATGTGCTGAAGAAGCTCGAGGAAGAGTTGGCGGAGTTGCGCGAGGCGGTACAGAGCGGCAATCAGCAACACGTGCACGACGAGCTTGGCGATGTGCTGTTCACGATCGCGAATGTCGCGCGGAAGATGAATGTGAATTCGGAGGAAGCGCTGCAGTCGACGAATCGCAAGTTCACGCGGCGTTTTGAATGGATGGAAGCGCGCGTGCGCGAGCAGGGGAAGGATCTCGATCAGTTGTCGCTCGAAGAAATGGATGCATTGTGGGACTCCGCAAAAACGACAGAGCAAAGCTGATCGTCATCGCCATCGTGGCGATCCTCGCGATTCACGATTTCGCGGCGCCGCATGGTCGCGGACTCGCGGCGCGCGGTGCGCTCTTCATGATCGATGAATATCGCGCACACATCTCGCCGCATCTGCGCGGTCGCGTGACCTGCCGCTTTACTCCGACGTGTTCCGCGTACGGCCGCGCGGCGATTTCGAAGTACGGCTTTGGCGTGGGGTCTTTGAAGACGGCGTGGCGGATCGCGCGCTGCGGCCCCTGGACGAAGCAGGGGACGCGGGACTTGCCGTAGCGAGCTGCGCGCTCGGACAAAGATCGCTCACCACACATTCTTCGCAGCGCGGCTTGCGCGCATCGCACGTTTGCCGTCCGTGAAAAATCAAACGATGCGCGAAGATCGTCCACTCTTTTCGCGGCACGAGCGCCATCAGGTCTTCTTCGATTTTCACGGGGTCGGCGTTCTCGGTGAGACCGAGGCGTCCCGACACCCGACCGACGTGCGTATCGACGACGATGCCGACGTTGATGCCGAATGCATTGCCGAGAACGACGTTCGCGGTCTTGCGCCCGACGCCGGGCAGCGCGGTGAGCTCGTCCATCGTGCGCGGCACCTCGCCGCCATGCTTCTCCATGATGGCTTTCGAGCAGTTGATGACGGCTTTCGCTTTGTTGCGAAAGAAACCGGTCTGCTTGACATCGGTCTCCATCGCCACGATGTCGGCGTTCGCAAATTCTTTCGGACCGGGATACTTGCGAAACAGCGATTTCGTGACGATGTTCACGCGTGCGTCCGTCGACTGCGCGGAGAGAATCGTGGCGATGAGCAACTCGAACGCGTTCGTGAAATCGAGCGCGCACTTCGCATCGGGATAGCGTTTCTTCAGTCGCACATTGACTTCCGCAGCGCGTGCTTCGAGATCTGGCATTGAGGTTCCCTCTGTCATCCCGAGCGGGAGCGAGGGATCCGGGGCTCGGGTGGCGGCACGAAGCATCTGCCTCGTGCCACCCAACCCCCAGGTCCCTCGCTACGCTCGGGATGACATGACTGCTACAACATCGGGATGTCAACTCCGCG
>JBQCJC010000215.1:0-7720 GCA_051953135.1 Thermoanaerobaculia bacterium
AACGCCTTCGATTCATCGGCGACGAGGCGTCACCGTTCCAGCCGACGGTGGCGCCGGCGCTCCAATACAATCGCCCCATGCGCCTTCTTCGCTTCCTCCCGCTCGCGTTGCTGCTCACCGCTTGTGCGACTGTCCAGCAGCCGCAGTCCGGTCACTTCCGCATTCTTCAAATGAATGACGTGTACAAAATCGAAGGGCTGGAAGGTGGGAACAGCGGCGGGCTCGCGCGCGTGCGGACGTTGCGAAAGCATCTCGAAACGGACGGCACTCCCGTGCTGCTGCTGCACGCGGGCGATCTGATTTATCCGTCGGTGATGTCGAAGTACCTCGCGGGGAAGCCGATGATCGATGTGCTGAATCTGCTCGACGGCGATGCGTCGAAGCAGGACTCGCGCACGATCGTGACGTTCGGCAATCACGAATTCGACAACAAAGATCCGCGGGTCCTGCTCGATCGTCTCGACGAATCGCAATTCGAGTGGGTCGCGTCGAACACGAAATGGTGCAACCCCGCGTGCGATCAGCGTTTCCCGAAGACGAGCGACGTCGTCGTGCAGGATCTCAATGGAACGAAGGTCGCGGTGATCGGTCTGTTGTATCCGATCAGGAAGTCGTACATGCAATCGAGCGACGTGCTGCAGGCCGCTGCCGATGCGGTGCAGGTTGCGCGGCAGCAGGGCGCGAAGGTCGTGATCGCCGTGACGCACGAGGACATGGCCGATGACATGAACCTCGCAAAAAGCATCCTCGGCATCGATCTCGTCGTCGGCGGACACGATCATCTGTTCATGCAGAACCTCGTCGGCGACACGTGGATCACGAAGGCAGACGCGGATGCGAAGAGCGTGATCGTCTACGACGTCGTATACGACGCGCAGCAGGGTGTGAAGACCGCGCCGATGCGCGTCGTCGTCGACAAGACGATTGCGAAAGATGCGACGGTCGATGCGCGCGTGCAGTTCTGGTTGAACGAGTTGTCCGCGAAGCTAGGCGGGAACGAGATCCTCGGCCAGACGAAGAATCTGCTCGAAGGCGTCGAGCCCGCGGTGCGCGGCTACGAGACCGCGCTCGGGAATCTGCTCACCGACGCCGCGCGCAAGCAGATGAACACCGACATCGCGCTGCTCAACGGCGGCAGCATCCGCATCAACGACAACATCCCTCCCGGCCCGATCACGAAGTACGACATGGAAGGGATCTTCTATTACACGAACACGCTGGTCGCATTTCCGCTGACGGGGCAGCAACTACTGGACATGTTGCGCAACTCCGTCTCGCGCGCGGATGCGGGCGATGGCCGCTTTTTGCAGGTGTCGGGCATCTCATACAAATACGCGAAGCAGGGCGATGGCTTCACGGTCGATCCCGCGGACGTGCGCATCGGTGGGCAGCCGCTCGATCTCGCGAAGACGTACAGCGTTGCGTCGATCGATTACCTCTACCTGCATGGCACCGAGGATGGATACATGTTGTTCGCGGACGCGACGCGCCCGCCGAAACTCAATTCGGACCGCGACGCGGACTTCCGCAAAACGGTCGAGGCGTACATCCGGGAGGCGGGAACGGTGGATGTGGAGGTAGAGGGAAGGATTGTGAGGAAGTAGGGGATCCCTCGACTCCGCGCTTCGCGCTCCGCTCGGGATGACATGTACGCCGCGCACGTGTCGGAGCCGTGTCATCCCGCCCGAGCGACAAGTAACCTGTCATCCCGACCGAGCGAAGCGAGTGCACGGATCCCTCGACTACGCGCTTCGCGCTACGCTCGGGATGGCATCGCATCTCCGTAATACACTCCACCGCGAATGAACCTGGCTCGCCGAATCGCCTGGCGGTATCTCCGTCGTCCCACCGATGCACTCGTTTCGGCGGTCGGTCTCGTCTCCGTGGCCGGTCTCGTGATCGGCGTGATGGCGCTGGTGATCTCGATGGCGCTGATGACCGGCTATCGCCGCGATCTTCGTCAAAAACTCCTCGGCGGCAATGCCGAGGTTTTCGTGTACGCGATCGGCGCCGAGATCTCACAACCGCAGCAGGTCCTCGGCATGTTGCGCGGCACCCCCGGTGTCGCCGAAGCATCGCCCGTGCTGTATCAGCACGCCGTCGTCACGACGGAGAGCAACACCACCGGCTCCGAAGTCATGATCAAAGGAATCGAGCCGACGCGCGGCGAGCACTCGCCGATGCTCGCGAAAGTCATCGGCCCGCGAAAGTCGTTCGAAGTTGCGGAAGGGGAGCGCGGCATCGCGGTCGGCAAATACCTCGCGACGAAGCTGGGAGTGAAAGCAGGCGATGCGGTGAGCGTCACCGTCGCGGCGTCGCGCGGCGACAGCTTTCTCCCGCGCACGTCGACCTTTCTCGTGACGAATGTTTTCTCCACCGGCTTCTACGAATTCGATGCGCGCTGGTTGTTCATCGATCTTCGCGACGCGCAGGAACTTCTCGGCGCGGGCAGCGCGGCGAATCTCATCGAAGTGAAACTGCATCCGAACGCCAACATCGACGAAGTCACGCGCATCATCGAAGAGCGCACCGACCGTCGTTACGCGGTGAGCGACTGGCGCGAGATGAATCGTCCGTTGTTCTCGATGCTGCAGGTGCAGCAGCTCGTGCTGTTCATCGTCATCGGCCTGATCGTGTTCGTGTCGACGTTCAACATCGTCTCGACGCTGATCATGACCATTCAGGAGAAGCGCCGCGAAGTTGGAATCCTCTCGTCGATGGGCGCGGAGCCGAAGATGGTGCGGCGCGTGTTTCTCTGGTACGGCACGATCGTCGGCGTCGCCGGTACGACGATCGGCATGACGATCGGCGTGCTGATTTGCTGGGTGCTGACGCGCTACGAGCTCGTGTCGTTCCCGCCGGAGATCGCCGAGGTGTACTTCGTGTCGTCGATTCCATTCGTGACGCGGCCGGTCGATCTGCTCGTCATCGCGATCTTCTCGATCTTCGTCTCGTTCCTCGCGACCGTGTTGCCGAGCATGCGCGCCGCGCGGCTGAACACGATCGAAGCGCTGCGTTACGAGTAGCGCGGCAATTACCAGTTGTCGCTCGCACCACCGCCGCCGCCGCTTCCGCCGCCACCACTGAACGATGACGACGAATCACTCGACGACGATGAGGACGAGTCGAACGATGAAGAAGATGAAGACCACGACGAGTCACTGCTGCTGAAACTCGTGCTCCCGCCGCTGCCGCCGTCGCCCGCGTAATCGCGTTGTGCGCGCAACGCTTTGATGAAGCCGAAGAGAAACACGCCGCCGAATCCGGCGATACCGAGCACGAGCCACAGCACCGGGCTCGATTTCGATTCGCGCTCCGCGACGGTGCTCGCTTCGAGTGGCGGAGTCGCGCTCGGATCCTTGATCGTTTCGATGATGCGATTCGCGCCCTTCTCGATTGCGCTTGCGTAATCACCGTCGCGCAGCAGCGGACGCAGCTCGACGAGAATGCGTTTCGAGCGCGCGTCGGTGAGTGTGCCTTCGAGGCCGTAGCCGGATTCGATGCGCGATGCGCGATCGTCGAGGAACAGAAACAGAATCGCGCCGTTGTCTTTGTCCTTCTGTCCGACGCGCCACGTGCGAATCGCTTCAGGTCCCATCTCTTCGAGCGTCGTGCCTTGCGGTAGTTTGCGATCGACGTAGATGAGGATCTGATTCGACGTCTCGCGTTCGTACTGCGCGAGCTTCTCGTTCAGCGCGGTTTCGCGTGCGTCGTCGATGACGTTCGCCGGATCCGAAACATACTTCGACGGCTTCGGCGGCAACGGAATCGACGCGAGCGCCGGAAGGACGGCGAACGCGAGCAGGACCAGAGCTTTGCGCATGGAGCGCACATGGTACGATCCGCGCCCGGTTCAATGACACAGGCAAGACTGGTTCTCGAAGACGGCACGGTGTACGAAGGCGAGTCGTTTGGCTCGTCGAAAGATGCGATTGGCGAGGTGGTATTCAACACGTCGCTGACCGGATATCAGGAGATCGCTACCGATCCCTCGTATCGCTTTCAGATCGTGGTGATGACGTACCCGCACATCGGGAACTACGGCGTCGAGCGCATCGTGGAGCAGAGCGATGAGCCGCAGGTCGCGGGCTTCGTGGTGCGCGATGCGATCGAGCAACCGTCGAACGCCCACGCGCAGATGTCGCTCGGCGAGTACTTCGAGAAGACGAACGTCAGCGCGATCGCGGGAATCGATACGCGTGCGCTGACGCGCAAGATCCGCACGGAAGGTGCGATGCGCGGCATGATCACGACGGACACGCATCGCAGCGTCGATGCAATCGTCGCGGAGCTGCGCCAGTCGCCGTCGATGTCGGGACTCGATCTCGTGCAGCGCGTGACCGCGTTGCGGCCGTATCCGTTCGATGAGCGCGCGAGCGATCCGCGCATGCGCGTGGCGGTGTACGACTTCGGTGTGAAGCGCGACATTCTTCGGCAGCTCGCGAAGCAGGGTTGCGACGTGACGGTGTTTCCGGCGACGACGCACGCGGACGAGATTCTCGATCGCGGCTTCGACGGGGTGTTGCTGTCGAACGGTCCCGGCGATCCGGAGCCGGTGACGTACGCGCAGGAGAACATTCGCCAACTCATCGGCAAGGTGCCGATCTTCGGCATCTGCCTCGGCCATCAGCTCCTCGGGCTCGCGTTAGGCGGACGCACGTACAAGCTGAAGTTCGGTCATCGCGGCGGCAATCATCCGGTGAAGGATCTGCGCTCGGGTCGCGTCGAGATCACGGCGCAGAATCACGGCTTCAGTGTCGATCCCGATTCGTTGAGCGAGAACGATGTCGAGTACACGCACATCAATCTCAACGATCAAACGCTCGAAGGGTTCCGTCATCGCCGCGAGCCGATCGTCGCGGTGCAATATCACCCCGAAGCGGCGCCGGGTCCGCACGACTCGTTCTATCTGTTCAACGATTTCGTGCAGATGATGGAAGAGTGGAAAAAGCGGTAATCCGCATCACCACTCTTCGTGACCCGCGCACTTCCTGAACTCCTCGCCTCCTGCACGATGGATGTGCGACAATAACTTTCGTCCATCGGCCCTCCGATCGAGAGAGAAGAACATTCAAATGATCCGTTTTTCCGCGCTCCTGTTCGCGCTGTTCACTACGTGTGTGTCGTTCGCGCAATCGCCGTATCTGGTGAAAGACATCAATACGAGGACTGGGGGCCGGTCGAGCAGTTCCAATCCCTCGGGCTTTGTTGCGGATGGTGGCGCTGTGTATTTCGCGGCAGCGGACCACACTGGCGGCACACCTGTGCTCTGGAAAGTTGCGAACGGTCAGTTGGTGAAGCTGGAGAATTCGCAATGGCACCCCCTCCAGCCACGGAACATTCTTCCCAAGGGCGATGGGACGTGCTTTTTCACAGCGAAGAATGGGAGCAGCCCGGGAGGCACCGGTTTCGAGTTATGGCGGACTGACGGAACGCCGGAAGGCACGATTCTGCTGAAGGACATCAATCCCGGTTCGGGGCAGAGCGCTCCCGAGAACTTCCTGCTCAAGCAAGGACTGCTCTATTTCACCGCCGACCATCCAACGTATGGGCGCGACATCTGGGTTAGTGACGGCACGGCCGCCGGAACGCGTCTCCTCAAGGATTTCCCCCTCTCTTCCACCATTTTTCCGGTCGGAGTCGTCGGCAATCAGGTCGCAATTCTCACGGGCAGCGCGCTGTGGCTCACGGACGGAACAGAAGCCGGAACGACGATGGTCAAGCAGTGGACGTACACGTGGCGTTCGGCACACGTCGTTGGATCGAAGATTTTCGTTGTCGCAAACGACGGAATTTCAGGCGACGAGTTGTGGGTCAGTGACGGCACGACAGCGGGTACACAGCGTGTGACCGATTTCGTGCAGACGTCCGGTCCTCCGTTTGGAGACTCTCAGTCGACGCTCATTCCGCTCCCCAATGGTGTGTTGTTCCACGCGGATAATGGTGCGGGGCAGGCCGGGCTTTGGTTCAGCGACGGCACAATTGCCGGAACGATTCTGGTGTTGAACACGCCGCCGCCATGGATGCACTCGGTTGTGGCTGGAATTGCATACTTCAACACCGACGTCGATTTGTATCGCACAAACGGCACGATCGCTGGCACATATCGAATCGATAAGGCTGCGTCACGTATGCCTTTACCGGCGTTCGGCGCCGCGTACTACGTCATCGCGAACGATAACGGAACGAGTGCAATGCGTCGTACCGACGGCACGATTGCCGGCACCTCGACCGCAATTCCGTTTCCCTTTGACCAAGACGTGTATTCCATGACGGCGACCGGAGGAAAGCTCTATTTCAGTTTTTACACGAGCCTTTATGGCGCCGAACCGTTTGTTTCGCACGATGGCGCGTCAATCGAAATGCTCGTAAACCTTGCGCACGACCAGATGCCTTCGTCGTCGCCGCGTTTGATGACTGGTACTGCCGCCGGTGTCTTCTTTTTCACGACCGATGGATACTTGAACGCTTGGTTCAGCGACGGTACTGAGGGGGGCACCATACCGTTGGGGCTTCCGGTACCCAGCAACGTCAGAACTTCCTTGTCGCGGGTTGGTTCTTCAGTATTCATCCAAGTCAGCAATTCGTGGTGGAAGAGCGATGGCACGGTTGCGGGCACGACTCCGATTTCGTTCTTTCCGCCTGACTCCACCGAAGTGATCCTCAACCAGTTTGCCGCGTCAGATCGCTTCTACCTCGCCACCGGCACAGGCATTTATGTGAGCGATGGCACCACTACGACACAAATCCTGCCCGGCGGTACGTACGGATTTGCAGCGCCGGATCATTTCGTCGAGTACGCGGGCCGCGTTTATTTGCAAACCTACGATTCGTTGTGGGAAACGCGCGGCCCGATCGAAACGACGCGCCTGATCTCGCGGCGTCCAGGCGAATTTGCGGGCGGCGCCTTTTACAATTCGCAGCAAGTCGACCCTGTGACGGGAAAGCGGGTGCTCATCCGCTTTGATCCCGCCGGAGCGGCGGTCACTTTGGGTACGTTCTCTTCGCCTCGGTCCTTTGAGGCAGCTGGCCGCTATGTTTATTTCGAGGACTGGTCCTTCGAGACGTCGACGCTCTGGCGAACGGATGGGACGGCCGGCGGAACAATTCAACTCGCGCAATTAAGCAAGGCCGAGCCGACGCTGTTAGTCGCCTCCGGGCCCTATCTATATTTTTGGGGATTCGACAGCACGCATGGAGGAGAACTCTGGCGTACAGATGGAACCCTCAGCGGAACTGTCCTCGTGAAAGACATCGCTCCTGGCTCGAGCAGTTCTCAGCCCGAGTCGCTGGTCCGATCTCTGACCGACGTTCGCGGCAACCTTTGGTTCACCGCTACCGATGGGTTGTATTACAACGAATTATGGCGCACGGATGGAACCGAAGCCGGGACGGTCAAGGTCGCGAATTTCGGTCCGACACAACTCACGGTCGCTGGCTCGCACCTCTTTTTTGCTGCGAATGACACTGCGACTGGTGAGGAGCCGTGGGCCGTGGAACTCGACGGCAGCGCATTATCGATTGCGGATACAAGAGTCGCCGAAGGCAATATCGGCACTACGGCGATGCGATTCACCGTGACACGCGAAGGGGATCTTTCACAGAGCGCATCCGCAACATACCCGACTGAAAGCGGCTCCGCGGACGAAACCGACTACGTCGCTGCATCAGGCACGGTCTCATTCGCTGTTGGCCAGATCGGAAGAGCGTCGTGTAGGGA
>JBQCJC010000216.1:0-4830 GCA_051953135.1 Thermoanaerobaculia bacterium
GGCGGGCTGAGAGCCCGCCGCTCCACAAAATACGCAACGGGCACAACTGCTGCTTTTCATGCGGCCCCTGAAGCGCGTACTGACTGTCCTATCAGCGCTGATCCTCATCGTGATCGCCTATCGCGTTCTCGGCGTGTACGAATTTCGCGAAGGCGAATGTTCCGCGCCGAAGCCGCGCAACTTCGCATCGACCTATCCGAAGCACCTCACCGTCATGACCTTCAACATCGAAGGTCACGCATCGCTGTTGCGCAGCGATCACATTCAGCAGATCGCCGACGTCATCAATCGCCATCACCCCGATCTCGTCGGCATCAACGAAGCGCATCGCAACACCTGGCAGGCGCGATTTCACGACCACACGCAACAACTCGCGCGGCTCACGCACATGAACGTCGTCTTCGGCCGCAGTTACCGATTCGCGGGCGGCGACTTCGGCAACGCGGTGCTCGCGCGCGGACAAATCCTCGCGTCCGACGTGCATGAATTACCCGGCACAGGCGAGCCGCGCACGCTGCTCGACACGAAAGTGCGCGTGAACGGCGGCATCGTCGAGTTCTACGTCACGCACGTCACCGCGTGGGCATCGATCGGCATGAAGACGCGCGATCTGCAACTGCAGTGCGTGCAGGATCACCTCAAAGCCAGCGCGCATCCGTTCATTCTCACCGGCGATCTCAATGCGCCACCCGATAGTCCGGAGGTTGCGAAATTCTTAGGCGGCGCAACGATGCAATTCGCCGGCGATCCCAAACAACCGTCGCACAAGGTCATGGAGAAACGCCTCGATTACATCCTCGCGGATCGAGGCTGGACCGTGCGCAATGCGCGCGTGCTCGATGAAGGTCCCTCCGACCACCGTCCCGTCATCGCAGAGCTCATCCATCCATGAAACACAGAGAAAACAAAGACAACTTTGCCATCTGGCACACGCGCGGGACGACGTACGTGCGCATGCCGCTCGTCGCATTCATCGCGGGACTGCTCGTCATCACGCTCATGACGATCCTGTTGTGGTCCGTGAAGCGCGAGCCCGACACGCGGCTGAGTGTGAAAAACACCGGCGAGCTGGTGGCGCTGCTGCCGTCGATCGCGGGGCTTACACACTCCGCGTTAGAACCAGGCAACTCGATGCAGGTGCTGCAAAACGGCGTGATGTTTTTCCCCGCACTGGAGCGCGACATTCTCGCCGCGCGCGAAACGATCCACATCGAGAGCTTCATCTGGTACGACGGAAAAATCGCGCGGCGCCTCGCGAGTCTTTTGGCGATGAAAGCGAAGCAAGGCGTCGAAGTGCGCATCCTCGTCGACGCATCAGGCGGACGGCAACTCAAAGGCGAGCAACAGAAGATGCTCGAAGACGCGGGCGTCAAAGTCGCGCATTTTCATCCACTGCGCATCAGCAATCTCGGCCGCCTCAATAATCGCGATCACCGCAAGCTCATGATCATCGACGGCCGCATCGGCTACATCGGCGGCTACTGCATTGCGGACGAATGGCTCGGCGACGCGCGCAACAAGAACGAATATCGCGACACTGGATTACGCGTCAGCGGTCCCATTGTGAATCGCCTGCAGGGCGCGTTCGCGGAGAACTGGGTCGAGGAAACGGGCGAGATCCCCGCGGGCGATAAATACTTTCCGAAACTCGCGCCGACTGGATCGACGCCCGCGCACGTCGCTTACACATCACCTGACGGCAGCGTCTCGTCCGTACAAATTCTTTATTACCTGGCGATCAAAGCCGCGCGCCGCGAAATCCTGATTCAGAACCCGTATTTATTACCCGACGACGAAGCGATTGCAGCGCTCGAGGACGCAGTGCGTCGCGGGGTGCGTGTGCGGATCATGGTGCCATCCGATACCGCTACCGATAGTCCGCTCGTGCAACACGCCAGTCACCACCATTTCGGCACGTTGCTCAAGCGCGGCGTACAGATTTACGAATACGACAAAACGCTGCTGCACCAGAAACTGATCGTCGTAGACGGGATGTGGGCTTGCGTCGGCTCGACGAATTTCGACGACCGTTCGTTCCAACTTAACGACGAGGTAAGTATCGGAGTCTTCGATTCGGCGATCGCGGCGCAGTTAGGCGCGGCGTTCGAAAACGATTTGCGTCACGCGCAACAACGGAAGTTCGACGAGTGGCAGGATCGCTCGTGGTGGCACAAACTGAAGGATGGAGTGGCATACTTGGGGCGCTCGCAACTGTAGCTGATGGCAACACTTCCCGCGGAAGGCCGATGGTCGCTTCGGCTCTTGTCGGATGACGACTTCAAAGGCGCGCTGGAGTTTCTGCAGCGTGATCCGCTGGTCAACGTGTATCTGATCTCGCGCCTGCTCGAAGAGCGCACGCTCGCGGCAACGCAGATCGCCGTCGTGCGCTACAACGGCGCGATCGTGCTCGTTGCATCACTGGCAACGAACATCGTCCTCGGCGGCGATCCTTCGATTCCCAAGGACATTACCGAATCCGCCGTCGGCTTGATCGGCGATCGCATTCTCAATCGCATGTTGCCGGTGCGCGCGATCATCTCGCCTGCGCATCTCGTCGAATCATTGTGGAGCGTTTTGCGCATGCGCATCGATCCACCGACCGTGATTCGCATGAATCAACCGATTTACGCCCTGCGTAAACGGCTCGATTATCCCGACCTCACGGTGGCGCGGCATTCGGCATTGAGGGATCTCGATGCGCTGGTGCCCGCGTGCGCCGCAATGCACAAGGAAGAAGTTGGAATCGATCCCATGGAGCGCGACGCCGCGGGTTATCGCGAGCGAATTCGCGAGCTGGTGGAGAAAAAACGCTCGGTCATCCGCGTCGTTGACGGAATCATCGCAAGCAAGTGCGAATATTCGGCGATGACGCCCGATGCCGTGCAGTTGATGGGGGTGTGGACGCATCCGAGGTTTAGGCGCAGAGGTTTATCGCAAGAGCTCTTACGCGAAGTCTGTGGCCACCTCGGCAGAAAATCGAAAACGGTTACATTGTTCGTCAACGACTTCAATACTCCCGCAATCGCCTTATACGAGTCGCTCGGCTTCGAACGAATCGGCATGAACCGCGCGCTCATCTGGTGATTCCGGGCCCGCCCATTGCAAAATTACAATACGCTTCCTGCAATAGCAGGGACACATGACGCGCAGGGCGCGCCGGGCCGAGCTTCACGGCAGCGTCGGAGGTAGGAATGCCTGAGACAGGTGTAGTGAAGTGGTTCAATAACGACAAGGGCTACGGCTTCATCAAACGCAGTACCGGGGAAGACGTCTTCTGCCATCACTCTTCGATTCAGGCGTCGGGCTATCGCACGCTCAATGAGGGCGAGCGAGTCGAGTTCGATGTGAAGCAGGGACCGAAGGGATTACAGGCCGAAAACGTGCGCCGGGTAGAAGGCGGACGTCACTCGGATAACGAGGCGTAGCCGTAGGGAAGTGGAGGACGGACCCGCGTCATCCGTCCTTGCCGTGGAAGTGGCAAGCGGGCGGCGGGCGTCCTCCACTGACTGAGTCCGCTCAGTCGCGTTCGGTTTCGCTGGCCGGCTGAACGCGCGAGGCGAAGAACGCACCGAGTGCGCCGCCTACGGCTACGGCCGGTAATGCCTGGCCATATCCTTTCAACGCGAGCAACACCGCGGACAGCCCTCCTGCAATGACAATGAGGGCGCGAAGAGCGAAGTCTTTGGAATCGAAATTCATGATGTACCGGCCTTGGACGGGGCCAGCGCGATTGTACGCGGCCATCACGAATTTCCCAGCGAACTGAACTGGAGCCCTCTCAGCCCGCCGACATTCGGCGAGCTAAGAGCTCGCCGCTCCACTTACATTCGCTCAGGGACCGGAATCCCTAACAACTCCATCGCGCCGACCATCGTTCTGCGGAACACTTCGGCACAAACCGCGCGACGTTGACGCTCCGCATCGTCCTTCTCCGGGAGGATCGGGTACTGGTGGTAGAAGCTGTTGAACTTCTGCGCGAGGTCCAGCAAATACTGCGTGACCACGGAAAGCTCTAACGAATCCACCGCGCGCCGAATCGCGCCCGGCAATTCCGCACTGAGCCGCACGAGCTCCCACATTTCATCTGTTAGGCCTTGATTCAGCGTGAGATCGTCGATCGAAGGCTCGTCGATCTTCGGATCGACACCGCGCTCGGCCATCTTGCGAAAGATGTTCTGCACGCGCACGGTCGAGTACTGCAGGTACGGACCGGAATCACCTTCGAAGCGCAGCGCTTCATCGAAATCGAACGCGATGACTTTGTTGCGACCGTAGCGCAGCATGAAGTAGCGAATCGCGGCGACAGCAATCTGTCGTCCGAGCGCATCCGCTTCGGCAACGTCCTGCGTGTTGGCGCGAACCGCATCCGCGGCTTTCTTCTCGAGCGTGTCGAGCAAGTCATCCGCTTTCACGCCGAGTCCCTTACGACCCGACATCTCGACATACGCGCGCGTCGCGTCTTCGTCAGAGATCTCCATGCCGAGGGTTTTCGCGGTAGCGGGAGTGAGCGCGACCATCTCGTACGCGAAGTGAATCGACGCATCCGCGGCCTTCTGTCCCGCGACCTGACGCACGCCTTCCTTCACGACCTTCTGCAAATACGCCTGGCGCGAATCGATCACGTTCACGACGCGATTCGCACCGCCGAACTTCGGCGCATTCGAATCACCATCCTTCTCGTGCGTCGTCTCCCACAGCGTGTAGTCGAACGGAAACTTGCGGTACTCGAACGTGCGATCGAGCATGCCGAGCTTCCACAACTGATACGCGATGTCTTTGCCGGTGTACGTGACGGTGCCGTTGGAGCGCACGAGGATTTTGTCCGGCTCG
>JBQCJC010000217.1:0-5475 GCA_051953135.1 Thermoanaerobaculia bacterium
GGAGCGGCGAGATTCTTCAGCGCGCGCCGCTGACTGGTCATGACTGCTCGATCGCGTGGACAGGCAACGAGTACGTCGTGACCTATGCCTATCGGTACTACCTCGGTGTGTCTGAAGCGAATGCGAACGTCCGCACGTTCAGCCGTTCGCTCGATCCGATCGGCACGCCGGTTCTCCTCGGCGGCGCGAAACCATACACGTATCGCTCGCGCGGTCTCGGCACATCAGTGATCGACGATCGCGTACTCAGCGTGTGGATCGATGCCGTGGACAATCTTCGCGGCGCACGCATTCAATCCGGCGTGAACCTCGATGCGCCAAACGGCTTTGTCATCGGACAAGCGACGCACGTCGGCGATGTGTTTGTCGAGAACGGCGTATGGGTCGTGACGAGCGGACCGTACGCGTGGACCGTGCTGCGCAACGGCACCATCACGCCGCGCGAGGTTCGTTATCCATTCATCGCCGAGACGAGCGACATGAAGTACGTCACTGGCGGACCTTCGCCGCTGCTCGTCTTCGATCAGGCCGCCGACGAGCTCGTTCCGCAGTTATGGGGCCGATTCCTCGGCGCCACCGGTGTCCGCGGTAGGAGTGTGCGGCACTGACGTCACACCACCGAAGAGCATCGTTTCGATTTGAGAGCGTGATTCCGTGAGAAGACGATCCTTTGCCTTGAGAGTGAGACCTTCCGTCGGGATCGGCGTGCCGATCCTGATCGTCACCGGACCGGCGTGGATGGACCAGCGGCCCACCGGAAAAATGTCGAACGTGCCGTCGATCGCGATGGGAACGATCGGCTGCTCCGACTTCATCGCCAGAAGAAACGCGCCGCGCTGGAACGGACGCATCGCGCGATGGCGCGAACGCCCTTCCTCCGGAAAGATCACGATCGTGTTTCCCTTGCGAATGCGATCGGCCGCGAGATCGAGCGACTGGACCGCGGTCCTGCGATTCTTGCGATCGATCGGAATGAAACCCGCGCGCGAAAGAGACCAGCCGAAGATCGGGATCTTGAACAGACTGACCTTGGCCATGAAACGAATCGGCTGATCGATCGACGCGAGCACGCACGGGATGTCGAGATAGCTGTAGTGATTGCCGACGAAGACGTAGCGCTTTTTCGGATCGATGTTCTCCGCGCCCGTCACCGTCAGATCGATGCCCGCGGCCCAGACGAGCGATCGCGCCCACAAACGAACGATGCCGTCGATGACCGGCGACGTCGATTTGATCGCCGCGACGAGGATGGTCGCGGACGCCGCGGGAATCGTGACGATGATGGCAACGAAGGCCAGCCAGATGGTGCGCAACATGGGTCGGCAATCATAGTGGAGCGGCGGGCTCTCAGCCCGCCGTCGTTTTCTGAATTCGTTCCATCTGCGCGAAATGCTTTGCGTCGTGATTCTTCATCCGCTCCAGCGCCATCGGAATCGTCATCGCGCCGTACTGCGGATGCTTCCCACTTCGCGCGAGCTCTTCGTCGTTGAGCCGCTGCACGAGCGTGAGATTGCGATTGCGATCGAACGTGAACTGTTCGAGTAACTCCGAGAGCGGCTCGCGTCGATGCACGTTCGCAACCCACGCATCCTGCGCGAGCGAAGGCAACGGCGCATCGCCCGCGGCCCCGGCGAGAATCGTGCGAATGCGCACCGCGTACACGAGCTCGAGATCCGCGAGATGCGCCACGACATCGTGCACCGACCATTTGCCTTCGGCTTCGGGCGTGCGCAGTCGTTCGTCGGACAAATCGCGAACGGCGTCGGCGAGGCGATCGGGAAACGCGCGGAGCAGATCGAGTGTTTCGTGCATGTGCCCGATTCTTACGCAACTCGCGCTCCATTCGACTTTCGTCTGATCCTCGGCTGGCTCGCCGCGCGCGCGATCCCCGGCATCGAGCGCATCGAAGACGGCGTGTACGAACGCGGCGACGTGCGCGTGTGGCATGACGACGGTTTTGTTCATGCGACCGGCGGCTCACGCGATCGGGTGCGACGGTTGTTCGATCTCGATGCCGAGCCCGCGGAGATCGCGAAGGTGTTATCGCGCGATCGCATGCTCTCGTCGTTGTTGCGAAAGAAGCCCGGCATTCGTGTGCCCGGCGCGTGGGATCCGTTCGAGCTCGCGGTGCGCGCGATCGTGGGACAGCAGGTGAGCGTCGCCGGTGCACGCACGGTGCTCGGCCGCATTGCCGCGACGCACGGAATGACGCCGCATGCGCTCGCGGATGCCGACATCACCGGCATGCCGAAGAAACGCGCGGAGACGATTCGCAATCTCGCGCGCGTCGTTGCAGCAAACGAGATCGATCTCGAGCGCGACGATCTCACGCAACTTCCCGGCATCGGCCCGTGGACCGCGGAGTACATCGCGATGCGCCTCGGCAATCGCGATGCGTTCCCCGCGGGCGATTTGATTCTCCGCCGCAATGCGGGTGACTTGTCGGAGCGTGAGCTGCGCGCACGCGCCGAGCGATGGCGTCCGTTTCGCGCGTACGCCGCATTGCTGCTCTGGACGCGCTGAGGGTTTGCAACGCGTTCACCGCCGATCGTGCATTGCGGATCTACGCTTTTGCACATGCGCGCAGGGATGGCGTTGCTGCTCGTTATCTTCGCGACGATCGCGTTCGCAGATGACGCGTTCGTCGTGCGCGGCGCGGTTCACGACGCGACGTCCTCTCCGATTCCCGGCTGCACCGTGACGTTGAAGAAAGGGAAGTTCGAGCGCATCAACGTTTCGAATGCAAATGGTGAGTACGCATTCTCGACCGTGCTGCCGGGCGACTACGATCTCACGGTTACTCTCGAAGGATTCGACACGAGCAAGCAAAAGGTTCACGTCGCAGGCGAGACGGTTGTCGAAACGATGTTGTCGTTCGGGCCGTTGTCGGTTGCGACCATCGTGAATTGTCGCCCTGCGCGGCCCGAGATCACCGACGCGCGGGAACTCGCGTCGCTGGCGAATGACGTCCTTCGCTTCGGATACGTAGATGACGAGCCGACGGTCGCGTACGTGCAGTGGTGCGAGCGCAATGGCCTCGCGCTCGAAGTGCATCGTGGCAGAGGCCTCGAGGCGCTGCGCATTCTTGCTGAAGGTTCGAGCAAACGAGAGTGGCTCGAGCGCGCGCTCGAGACGAACGACGCAGCCATCATCAGCGTTGTGCAAAAGACGCAGCCATGAGAATCGCGATGGCGTTCCTGCTTGCATCGTTTGCGACGGTCGCGTTTGCGGATCCGCCGGAAACGACCGAAGAACTCGTCATCGCCTGCGCTCTGCCGTGCGAAGACGCGCTGCCTCAGAGCGCGGATGACCTTCCCCTCTGCAGTGACTACGGGTTCGACGACCTGCTCCACGAGGCTGGCGATGGAGGTGATCCGTCCGCTGTGGCGCAACTCGAGCGTCGTTTCGATCAGGAAGTGTCGCTCTTCGAAAAGCATCGCATCGCCATGTTTTTGTTGCGACGAGTGCCGGATGATCGTCGTTACTGGAACGCGCTCGAGCCGTTCGCAAACGATGCCGTTCGCTTTGCATCGCCCGAACATCAGCCTTCGCCGATGCTCATCGAATGGTGCGAACGCAAAGGCGTGGATCCGTCCACGTACCTCACGACAACGCTCGACGCGTTCATGTTCGCCGGCACCGATCCGCGCTCGCGATCGCTTCTGCAGCGCGCGCTCGCAACGGATGACTGGATCGTGATCTCGACCGCCATCGTGGCGGCCGCGGAACAACACGATGAAAGCCTTCTCCCGGGGATTCGCAACGCGTTGGCGCGCGTTCCCGACCACGCGGACATGCTGGCGATGTCTCTCGCATCGTTTCACTCCAACGCGGCGGATGAAATCGCCTCATCGGTTCTTGATGAAGCTGGACGGAAGCAGTACGCGGAGGCACGAACCCAGCCATGAAACGCATTGCGATCTTCGCGTCGGTCCTGCTCACCTTTACCTCGATTGCCCTCGCGGACGAGGACCGAGTCATCACGCTCGCATGCGGTGGCATCTGCTCTGATCAGGAACCGCAAACTCCGTACGACGACGCCACCTGCGCGGACATGCGTCTCAATGAAGAGCTCATCGCGGCGGCGCAGCACGGCGATCGATCCGCGATCGCGCAACTCGAAATGCGCTTCGACAAACAGCGCACGTTTCATCAGAAGAATCTCATCGCCAACGCGCTCCTGAATCGCGCGGCCGACGATCGTCGCTACTGGCACGTGCTCGAAACGTTCGCGAACGACGCGATTCGCTTCGCATACGCGAATGACGAACCGCCGCGTCAATTCGTCGCCTGGTGCGAGAAGAACGGCGCGAATCTCGATGCGCATCGCGGCCTCGCGCTCGATGCACTCACGCACGTCGCCGTGGACGGACGCTCACCGTCGATTCTCGAACGCGCGCTGGCCACGAACGACTACCAGCTCATCGAAGCGGTGCTTGCCGGAATGTCCGAGCGCCGCGACGAGAGTCTCCTGCCGCGAGTGCGCGAAGCGCTCGCACGCATGCCGCGCGGAGAGGACGATCATGTGTACGAGCTCACGACCTATCTCGCGAGTTTTCGATCGGACTCCGCGGATGCGATCGCGAAATCGGTTCTCGATGCGGAAGAGCTGAACGACTACTTCGATCTCGCGCGCGAACTTGCGCAACCGCCCGCGGATCCGCTGGCAACGGATGACTCGGACGAACGTCTCATCGAAGCCGCGGCACGGAACGACGGATCGGCGAGAGAACTGTTGCAGCAACGCTTTGCCGAGATCGATCCATCGCTCGAGAAGATTCGCATCGCCGCGGTTCTTCTTCGTCACGTGGATGACGATCGCGAGTACTGGCGCTTCCTCGAGTCGCTCGCGAATGACGCAATTCGTTTCGATGAAGACGACGTTCATCATCACCTCGCGATGAATGCGCTGCATGCGATCGAGCGCGATCCGCGTGCTCGCGACATCTATCTGCGCGCGCTCGAAAGCAACGATCCGCTCGCGGCCGGCGCCGCGCTGATGATCCTCGCGCAGCACAAAGACACCGACGCATTTCCGGCGATGAAGAAAACGGTGGAGCGACTCGGCAGCGACGTCGCGCGCTTCACGTTGTCCTTCAGCAACTTTCAGTCGGCCGAGGCGGATGCGGTGGCGCTTTCGGTGATGAATGATGAGTTGCGCGAGCTGTACAAATTGCAACGCTGACCTCGCTCAATCCATCTTTATGTGAGGTGTACAATCGGCCTCACTTCACAATCCACAAATGGAAATTCCCCGCCACAGAAGGAGAACGCTGTGTCCGAGACCCTGATCGCGGCTGATGCCGCTGAAGCTGTGGGTGCGGGCGCGGAGCCAATCGTCAACGACTTGACGATTCACGTTGCAACGGTCAACGGCTCCGGCTCGCAATCGTCGAACAATGTCCTCATGCGCTCCATTTTTCAGATGGGCGTACCGGTGAGCGGGAAGAACATGTTCCCGTCGAACATCGCGGG
>JBQCJC010000218.1:0-6854 GCA_051953135.1 Thermoanaerobaculia bacterium
GCCAACACGCCAACGCCCTTCATTCCCTGCTCCGATTTCGGATCGTCCTGCACGACGACCATGAGATTCGGGAGCTGCTCGTCGTAAATCAAAACCGATGACGTCGAGACGCGCGGCTTGCCCGTGTTCTCGAGCAAATACTTGCGCTCATCATCGAACGCGTGTCGCGCCGCGGGAAGAATCGTGAACAGCTCGAAGCGCACTGAATGCAATCGCTCGTTTTTGAACTCGAGCGTGATCGCCTTGTCCTCGGCGTAATCGACGACCACTTCGTTGCGATCTTTTCCTTCCTTCGGATTCCACTTGTTCAGCGCTTCGAGCGTCTGCATGCGTGACATGCCGATCGAAAGACGGAACGACTCGAGCCGCATCCACGCGGTCTGGCTGGTGGACGGAAATGCGGTGAGCAGAAGCGCGAGTACGAGTCCGGGCATTAGTGGATGTAAGGCGCGTCGACCTGTTCGAGATTCCGGCGCGATTGGATGATCGACGTCGCGAGCATCGCGCGGCGTCCGATCTCGTCCCACTGCTCGTCGCGCACGAGATCCGGCACGGCCAGCGAAGGTCCGAGATTCACCGCGACGCAACCGGCATCGAGATATGTGTCGATCATGTCGAGCGGCACGGGACCACCGGCGAGCATCGGCACGTCGCGAATGGGACCGCGGATCGTGCGGATGTAGTCGGGGCCGCCGAGGTGATGAGCGGGGTAGACCTTGACGATGTCGCAGCCCGCTTCCCACGCGCGAATGATTTCGGTCGGCGTTGCCGCGCCCGCGATGCAGAGCAGATCGTGCTCGTTCGCGTACTCGATCACGCCGTTGTCGGTGTGCGGCGAAACGATGATCTCCGCTCCGGCACGACGTGCGGTCGCGGCGTCATTCGTCGAGCGAACGGTTCCGGCTGCGACCGTGACTGTCGGCCCGAATCGCTTCACGAGCGACGACATCAACTCGATTGCATCGGGCGTCGTCATCGTCACTTCGATGATGCGAATGCCGTTGCGCGCATACGCTTCCGCGACTGCATGCGCCGCTTCGACATGATTCTCGCGAACGACACCGATGATCTGTTCCGAATGGACTCGCGCCAGGAGGTCTTTACGTGACATGCGGAGATTTTAAACCGGCGTCTAATGCATCGCCGCGATCAACGACCCAAACGCCGCTTCCTGCCGCAATCCATCAAGCCTTGGATCGACGTTGAGAAACACCATCCACGATGAGCGTTCATCGGCGGCGTTCTTCAAATGTTCCAGTGCTTTGTGCGTATCGCCGAGTCCCGCGTGCACGACCGCGATGTCGTATTGCGAAATGTAGCGACGCGTTTGTTCGGCTTCGAGCTCCGCGATCAACTGCACCGCCTGCGCGCGTTGTCCGGCGATCGCATGCGTGTGCGCGAGCATGGCCACGAGGATCGGTACGCGCTCGACGTCGAGTGCACGATGAAACGTATCGATCGCCTCGGCATAACGCCGCTGCTGGCCTAACGCCATGCCAAGCCAGCCGTGAGCGGGAATGAAGTTCTCGTCGAGCTCCAGCGCTTTGCGAAAGCGCCGCGTCGCGCCTTCGTAATCGCGTGCGAAGTAAAACGGCCAGCCCGCGTGCACCGCGATGATGCGCGAGAGCGGATCGAGATCCGCGGACTTCGTGACTTGCGCGATCGCTTCATCGAATCGCTCGCGCGCGCAGAGGAACATGCCGTAGCCATCGTGCGCGGTCGCGTAATTCGGATTGAGCTCGACCGCGCGGCGATACGCATCCTCGGCGCCTTCCCAATCCCACTCGTACCACCAGCGCACCGCGGCGAGCGACGCCCATCCTTCTGCAAGCGAGTCGTCGATCTGCGTTGCCTGCACCGCCGCTGCTTTCGCTTTCGGCATCGTCTCCTGCGGCGGCAGCGGAACGTTCGTCGCGAGCGTCACGAACGAATCAGCGAGACCGGCGTACGCGCTCGCGAATGACGGATCGTTTTCGATCGCCTCGCGAAAGTACTGAATGCCTTTGCGCAGACTGTCGCTCGTGCGTTTGTTCCAGTGATAACGGCCCTTGAGATAGAGCTGGTACGCCTCGCTGTTTTCGGTCGGACCTTTTTTGAGTTTCTTCTTTTCGGCGCCGGTGAGTTTCAGCCGCAGTTTTTCCGAGATCTCGCGCGACATCTCCTCGGGGAACTTCATGATGTCCGCGAGCTGCCTGCTGTACGACTCGCCCCAGATCTGCGAGCCGTCGAGCGCATCGACGAGCTCCACGTTGATCTGCAATCGCTCGCCGATGTGCTTCACGACGCCGGTGAGAATCGCACGCACGCGCAACTCGCGGCCGATTGCAAGCGGATCGAGATCGCGATTTCGAAAACGAAACACGGTGCTGCGCGCCATCACCTTGAGCTTCGGCAGTTGCGAAAGCTTGTTGATGATTCCTTCGGTGATGCCGTCCGTGAGGTACTCGGTCTCGGGATCAGGCGACGGATTCACGAGCGGCAGCACCGCGATCGAGTCGATCGTTTTCGATGTGCGCCGCTTCGTGATTTTGCGAATGAGATCGCCGCTGTCCGCCGATGCGCTGCTGCCGATCGCACGCAGCGTGAGCGAGAGATCGCGCGCGGACTGAAATCGCATCGCCGGCGCCTTCTCGACGCAGCCTTCGATGATGCGTTGAAACTCCGTCGGGACGAACGCGCTCAATGTCTCGCGCGGCAACTCGTCTTTGAGAATGGCGGCGATCGTCGCGGCGCCGGAGTCGCGATGAAACGGCTTTCGTGCCGTGACCATCTCGAAGAGGATGCAGCCGAGAGAAAAAATATCGGCGGTGGGATCGACGGGTTCGCCGCGCAACTGTTCCGGCGACATGTAGCCGAGCGTGCCGATCACCGTGCCGGGATCGGTTTGAAACCACTTCGTCGTCGGGATGTTCGCTTCATCGCGCTGCGAGAGGATTGGATCGGTTTGCGCGAGACCGAAGTCGAGAATCTTCACGCGGCCGTCGCCGGTGAGAAAAATGTTCTCGGGTTTGAGATCGCGATGCACGATCGATTTCGCGTGCGCGGCCGCGAGTCCTTCCGCGATCTCCGCGCCGACTTCCACCGCGCGGCGCCAGTTCAGCGGCATGTCGCGCAGTTGCTCGCGCAGCGTTTTTCCTTCGAGCAATTCTGTGACGACGTAGAAGTTTCCGCTTTCACGACCAACGTCGTGCACCGCGACGATGTTCGGATGCGAAAGCGCCGCAATCGCGCGTGCTTCGCGTTCGAGTCGTGAGGTTGCTTCCGCGTCCTGCCATGCATCTTTCGCGAGGACTTTGATGGCGATGTCGCGGCCGAGTCGCGGGTCGCGTCCGCGATAGACCTCGCCCATTCCACCCTCGCCGAGGAGTGAGAGCACTTCGTAATGACCGACCTTCGACCCCGCCGCGAGCATGATTGGCTGGGTATTGTAGGTCTGCTCGACTCGGTTATCCTTTTCGCGCCCATGGTCCTGATCAACAAAGCGATCAACGAGGTTACGGTCAAGCTGGTGTACTACGGCCCCGGCCTCTGCGGAAAGACGACGAATCTCGAAAAGATCTACGCGAATCCGAAGCTCGAGAACAAAGGAAAGATGATCTCGATGTCGACGGAGACGGATCGCACGCTCTTCTTCGACTTCATGCCGATGGAGCTCGGCACCATCGCCGGACAGAAGGTGCGCGTGCAGCTTTACACCGTGCCCGGCCAGGTGTTCTACGACGCCACGCGCAAGCTCGTGCTGCGCGGCGCGGACGGCGTGGTGTTCGTCGCGGACTCGCAGGCGTCGATGAAAGACTCGAACCTCGACAGTCTCAACAACCTCAAGAACAATCTGCGCATCAACCGCATCGATCCCGAGAAGGTCGCGATCGTCTATCAGTACAACAAGCGCGATCTTCCGAACGTCTCGTCGGTCGAAGAGATGAACGCGTACATGAAGCCCGGAAACGCGCCGGTGGTCGAGGCGTCCGCGATCACGGGCGTCGGTGTGACCGCGACGTTCCGCGCTGCAGTGGCGCGCATTCTCGACAACCTCAAGGCGAACGTCGACACCGTGCTGCACGATCAGGCGCCGCTCACCGCGCCGGATATGTCGCAGCGCAGCGGCGTGGCCGCGCATTCGGCGGGAGTGCCAAAGCTTTCGATGCGCGGCGATGTGCCCGTGCCGCCGCCACCACCGCCCGCACCTCTCGACAATCCATTCGACACCGTGGATGAGGATCCGTTCACGCACGTCGATGTGACAGTGGACGATCGCGCGGAGTGGGAAGAGTTGCTGGCGAACGCGAGAGCCGTGGTGGCCTCGCTGGAGACGGCGTTGGAACGCGCGCGCGAAACGGAACGCAAGTTAGCCGCGCGACTGACGTAGGAGCGCCGACGTCATCGTCGGCTGGCCCGCGGGCGTCGTCGCCCGCGTCGATTGACGGCGGCGATGACGCCGCCGGACCAGCCGCTGAAGACAGCGGCGCTCCTCTGCTTCGCATACACTCCCCAACTTCATGGCCTGGTACCAGGAATGGTTCGGCGAGGAGTATCTCGAGCTCTACTCGCATCGCGATGAACACGAAGCGCGGCAGCAGGTCGCGTTCTTTCAGCAGCAGGCCGGCGCGCTCGATGGTCCGGTCCTCGACCTCGCGTGCGGCATGGGCCGGCACATGCAGGAGTTGCAATCGCACGGCTATCGCGCCGTCGGATGCGATCTCTCCTTCACGCTTCTGCGCACCGGCATTCGCGAGTACGGCGCGATGCCGCTCGCACGCGCGGACATGCGGCAGCTTCCCTTCTGCGACGGCGTGTTCGCGGGTCTCGTCAACTTCTTTACCTCCTTCGGCTACTTCTCCGACGAAGACGAAAACCTGCAGGTGGTGCGCGAGATGTCGCGCGTGCTCGATGGCGATGCGATCTTTCTCTTCGACTATCTCAACGTCCACCGCGAGCTCGATCAACTCGTCCACCGCGAAGACCGCGACACGCCCCTCGGCACCGTCAAGATCGAGCGCTGGTTCGACAGATCTGACCACTCGTTCAACAAACGGATAACGATTCGTGAAAAGCGTTACCTCGAGCGGGTGCGGGGATACGATCTCGACGAGATTTCAGCGATGTTCGCTTCATGCAATCTGTCGATCCGCTCTGCCTTCGGGAACTTCGACGGCTCGAAGTTCCATCATTCGTCTCCGCGCCTCATTCTGGTGGGGAGCCGGATGCGATGAGGGTTCCGCTCACTCAATACCCGGGGATGAATCGCTTCGTCCTCGACTGGCTTCGCGGCGACGAGCGATTTCTCGCGCGCTCGCCGCAGTCGCAAACACGAAAGAACGTCACGCGCTCCGAAGCGCTCGTCGACGCAATCGATGCGAGCAATCGCCGCTGGGGCATTTTCGCCAGCGATGCGTTGCGTGCGTGGGGACGCGGCGAGACGCTGACGATCATCGCCGGACAACAAGTCGGTTTCGCGGGCGGACCGCTGTACACGCTCGCGAAAATCGCGACGCTGCTGCGATTCAAGCGTGACATGGAGAAGAACGGCATTCCGGTGACGGCGTTCTTCTGGATCGCGACCGAGGATCACGATTTCGATGAAGTCGCGACGCTGAACGTCCCGGTGTCGACGCTCGCATCGCACAAGGATGTGAATCGCCAAGTTGATCTGCTGTGTATGCGCGCGGTCCGCGGCGCGCACGATCGCGCGACCGTCGGATCGCTGCCGGTCCCCGAGGCGCTGATCACGCAGCTCCTCGCGCTCTATGACATCGACCGCCCGCAGTGGCTTCGCGAAGGCATTACGTTCCGCGATTCATTTGCCGAATTGATCGCGAGCGTCTTCGGCAACGAACTGATTCTCATCGACGCACTGCTGCCTGAGTTAAGACGCGAAGGCGCGCCGCTGTTTGACAAGATCCTCGCGAACGAAGACGCGATTCAACGCGCGCTTCACGATCGCGGCACGGCGCTCAAGCGCGCGGGCTACAACGAACAAGTCGTTCCCAACGAAGACGGCAAGTACACGCTGCTGTACGAGATCGACGCGCACGGCAACCGCCAGCCGCCCGCTGCCAATCGCCAGCCCGAAACCACGTCGACGACCGCTCTGACACGTCCTCTGTTGCAAGACGCGATCATTCAACCCGATATTTTTGTCGGCGGTCCCGCCGAGGTTTCGTACTACGCGCAGTTGCAACCACTGCACGATCTTCTCGGCGTCACTGCACCGCGTGTAGCTTTGCGCGGGCACGTGCTCATTGCACCAAAACGCGTCGCGCGTGCGCTGTCGCGCTACGAGATCGCGCCCGCCGATGTCTTTCAATCCGCGGATGCCTTGCTCGCCGAGAAAGAACCGGAAGGTGTCGCGCAGATTCGCGAGCTCGCGGAAATCGGCAGGCGTGAGTTGATCGCGCGCGTCGAGCAGATTGGCGAGCTTGCATTGCCCGCCGATCATTCGCTCTCGAATCGCATTGGCCGTTCGATCGGTCATCTCGAGTATCACTTCGACAAATTGAGTGAGCGCGCCATTCGTGCGCTCGTGCGGAAAGACAAGGAACGGTTCACCGCCGCGCGCGAAATCGTGGCGACGCTCTATCCCGATCGTCACGTGCAGGACCGTGTCGTGAGCTGGTTCTCGTACTGGTGCGAGCACCAAACGCATTTGATCGAGCGCGTGTTGGAAGAGGTAGAGGTGGATTCCGACCATTTCAGAATCGTGGAGATTTAATGGCTGACACAGTCGATCTGATTTTCTTCGGCGCGCATCCGGACGACGTCGAATTGTCCGCGGGCGGCACAGTTGCGAAATCCGTCAAGGATGGATTGCGCGTTGGCATTGTGGATCTGACGCGTGGCGAAATGGGCACGCG
>JBQCJC010000219.1:0-10993 GCA_051953135.1 Thermoanaerobaculia bacterium
CCGAGAGCAGCGACTGCGTGTACGGATGCAGCGGGTTCTCGTACCGATCGTCGCGGTTCGCCATCTCCATGATCTTGCCGACGTACATGACGGCGACGCGCGTGGAGATGTGGCGGACGACCGAGAGATCGTGCGCGATGAAGAGATACGTGAGTCCAAGCTCGTCCTGCAGATCCTGCAGCAGATTGACGACCTGCGCCTGCACCGAGACGTCGAGCGCGGACACCGGCTCATCGAGCACGAGAAATTTCGGATTCGTCGCGAGCGCGCGCGCAACGCCGATGCGCTGGCGTTGTCCACCCGAGAATTCGTGCGGATACCGCTTGCGATAATCGGGACTCAGTCCGACTTTCTGCAATAGTTCCGCGACACGATCGCTTCGCTGCGAGGCAGTGAGATCGCCGTGAATGACGAGCGGCTCGGCCACGATCGTGCCGATGGTCATGCGCGGATTCAGCGACGCATATGGATCCTGAAAGACGATCTGCATGTGGCGGCGCATGCGGCGCATGTCGCCGGAGTCGAGATCGAGCACGTTGGTGTTCTCGAATCGCACGACACCGTCGGTCGGTTCGATGAGTCGCAGAATGCAGCGGCCGACGGTGGTCTTGCCCGATCCTGATTCACCGACCAGTCCGAGCGTCTCACCTTTCGACACGCCGAAGCTCACGCCATCGACGGCTTTCACTTGCGCAACGACGCGCGAAAGCACGCCGCGCTTCACCGGAAAATATTTGCGGAGCGTGTCGACGACGAGCAGTGGCTCGCCCTGCCCCATCGGAATCTTCGGCGTCTGCTGCGTGCCCGATTGTTCGTTCGGATCATGCGATGGCTTCGCATCGCGATCGATTTGCCGCGCCGTTTGATCCGCAGGCGTCTGCAATCCGCCGGTGATCGCGGGAGCAACCTTGTCGTCACCGGGGATGAAGGGTTTGTCGCTCATCGCAAATTGAGAATTGAAAATTGAAAATTGAAAGCGCTCACGAATTCGCGATTCGTGATCTTCGACGGTTCAGGCAATGGGGATCCACTCTGGCGCATACGGTTTTCAATTTTCAATTTCGAATCCGCTCCGGATCCGGCGTATCGCCATGCAGGTAGCAGCGCGCGATCTGTCCCGGCGCAACCGGCATGAGCGCGGGCTCGTCGCCGAGGCAGATCTGCATCACATCGGGGCAACGCGGATTGAACTTGCAGCCGCGGGGAAGATTGCTGATCGGCGGGACCATGCCGGCGATCGTCGGCAATCGCCCCGGCGTTGCGTTGTGCGCTGCGTCGATGCTCGGCAGCGATTTCAGCAGGCCGCGAGTGTACGGATGCGAAGGATTCGCGAAGAGTTGCGAGACCGGCGCTTCTTCGACGACGCGACCCGTGTACATCACCACGATGCGCTCGCAGAACTCCGCGACGACGCCGAGATCGTGCGTGATGAGCAGAACCGCGAGACCGAGCTTCTTCTGCAGCGACGCCAGCAACTCCATGATCTGCGCCTGAATCGTCACGTCGAGCGCGGTGGTCGGCTCGTCGGCAATCAGGAGTTCCGGATCGCAGGAAAGCGCGATCGCAATCATGACGCGTTGCCGCATCCCGCCCGAAAGTTGATGTGGGTAATCTTCGAGGCGCTTGTGCGGATCCGGAATCGCGACGAGCTCGAGCATGTCGCCCGCCTGCTTCCACGCTTCCTTCTTCGACACCTTGCGATGAATGCGAATCGCTTCCGCGACTTGTGCGCCGATCTTGAAGACCGGATTCAGCGACGTCATCGGCTCCTGAAAAACCATCGCGATGTCGTTGCCGCGGACGTCGCGCATTTCTCTTTCGGAGAGCGCCGCGAGATTGCGGCCTTTGAAGCGAATCTCGCCGCCGGTGATTTTTCCGGGCGCGGCCACGAGACGCATGATCGACATCGCTGTCACGCTCTTGCCGCATCCCGACTCTCCGACGAGCGCGACGGCTTCACCGCGCCGCACCGAAAACGAAACGTTGTCGACGGCGTCGACTCTGCCGTCGCCGGTGAAAAAGGTCGTTCGAAGATTTTTGACTTCGAGCAGGGCGTCCTGCCCGATAGCGGACTCTGTCACGGCGCGGGATGGTAGCAAGAAAGTCGCCACGGAAATCTCTTCAGTGGTGCGGCGGGCTGAGAGCCCCGCCGAATAAGAAAAACCGGCGGGCTGAGAGCCCGCCGCTCCACTCACCTTCTGCGAAGACGACGGAGCACGCCATGCACTTCCTCGATGCGCATCAACGCGGCCATCGCGAAATACATGACGCCGAACACACCGGCGGCAAGGATGCCGTCGCGAATATGCGGAAAGACCTGCGGCAGCGGAATGCGCGGCCGCGCGTAAACGTGAAACGCGCCCGCGCTCACTCCTGCGATGAGCGCGCACGTCCACAACTTTGTCGTGTACGCCGCTGAGCTTTCGATCCTGCCAATGCGTTTCTGCAACGCGTGACGCAGCATCACGAACTCGAGCCATCCCGCAACGCCCGCGGTTGCAGTGAGCGCGATCGCGCCAAATGGCGCGGTGCCGCCGGGGATCATCGGCATCGGCATGCCGGTCGCGACGAGCACGTGCAGAAAAAACGGACGGAACGGACTCGCGAAGAGATAGCCGAGGACGCCCGTGACGATGACGCGAATCACGGCGAACTTCAGCGGCGTGCGCGTATCGCGCAGCGCATAGAAAGCGGATGAGTACAAACGTCCGAAGGTCGCGGCCGCGAGTCCGACCGTCGATCCGATGAGGATGTACCAGACGAAGATCGTGTCGGCGGATGTGAACCGCCCACCTTGATAAAGCGCGGCCACGAGCAGGTTGCCGATTGTGAGAAACGCGACGGACGACGGGATGACGAAGAATGCAATTTGTCGCAGTCCGCGTGCGAGTCTCGCGCGCAACGCGGCGCTGACCTCGTCGACGCTGCCAGTCGCGCGCGCCATCTCCGGAAGTTCCGCGGCCGAGACCGAAACGCCGAAGAGACTGACCGGTAATGTGTAGATGATCTGCGCGTACGAGATCGCGGCGACGGCAGCGGTGCCGAGCAGCGTGGCGATGAGGTTGTCGAGATACGCGCTGAGTTGCACGACGCCGCGGCTGATCACAACGGGCACGAAGTTGCGGATCACATCGCGCAGCGGCGTGAAGAGCATGTCGATCGCGAACTGCAAACTGCGTTCGTGTCGAAAGACGAACGGCAGTTGCACGAGCAACTGTGCCGCGGCGCCAACCACTGTGCCCCATGCGGCAGCAACGGCGAGCGAGCGATCGGTGACGCGTCCGCCGAAAAGAAACAGCGTCACGATCATGACGATGTTCATGAAGACGGGCGCGACGTACGACAAAAAGAATTTGCGATGCGAGTTCAGGATGCCGAGACACCAGGCGCTGAGAACGAGGATGCCGATCGCGGGAAAGAGGATGCGTACGATGCGAATCGCGAGCAATCGCACCTCGCCTTCGAATCCCGGCGCGATGAGCCACAACACCGCGGGCGTGAAGAGCACGCCGAGCAACACGACGACCGCGACCGCGAGTGCGAGCACGGATGCAACTGCACCCGCGAGTTTGCCTGCGGTTTTCTCGTCGTGTTCAGACAACAGCTTCGCGTAGACCGGAATGAACGATGCGGAGAGCACGCCTTCGCCGAACAGGTTCTGCAGGATGTTCGGAATGCGAAACGCGGCTTTGAACACGCCGGCCGCGTCGGAGTTGCCGAGAAAATGCGCGAAGACTTTCTCGCGAACGAGTCCGCTGATGCGGCTGAGAAAAATGCCGGCGGCGACGAGTGCAGCGAAACTGCCGGAGCGTGCTTTGACGGGTTTCGGTTCGGCGGTGGAATTCATGGTCCGGGCGACGCGCTAAGATATCGCGCTTTCGGAAGCAGTTGTCGGTTGTCGGTAGTCGGTTGTCGGGGGATCACCACCCCGCCACGCGATTCTCGGCGGAGCGGTTCTCCCGACAACTGACAACCGGCAACTGATAACCATGACCATCACCATTGCAGGGGCGGGACCATCCGGGCTCGCCGCCGCCATCGCACTCGCCCGCGCGGGCCGCAGCGTCGTCGTTCACGAGGCGAAGCGTGACGTCGGAACGCGTTTCATCGGCGATCTGCAGATCATCGAAGGCTCGTCCGAGCGCGAGCCGGTGCCGGACTTTCTCGATCGCATCGGCATCGACCGCAATTTCTACTTTCGTCCCGCGACGTGGGCGACGTTCTACGATCATCGCAACAAAGCCCGCACGATCAAGAGTGAAGATCCGTTCGGGTTTTTCATCAAACGCGGTCCCGAGGAGAACACGCTCGATCGTGGCCTGCTCGCGCAGGCGCGCAACTTCGGTGTCGAAGTGATTTTCAATTCGCGACTGAAACCCGAGGATGCGGATGTCGTCGCGACCGGTCCCGCGGCGCCGGACGGACTCGCGCGCGAGATGACGTGGCACACGAACGATTCGGAACGCGTCGAGGTGTTTTTTAATCATCACCTCGCGCCCGGCGGCTATTCGTATCTCTTCATCCTCGACGGCATCGCGACGTTTGGATGTGCGATCGTCGCGGACTTCAAGAAGATCGACGATTACTTCGAGCATTCGCTCGCGGCGGCGCAGCGCGCGAATCCATTCGAGATTCCGAGCGAGACGCGCACCGGCTACTCGTACATGAATTTTCATCTGAAGCGCACGGCGCTGAAGGATGGTGCGCGTTTCGTCGGCGAAGCCGCTGGCTTTCAGGATTATCTCTTCGGCCTCGGCATCCGTTACGCGCTCACGAGCGGCTGGCTCGCGGCGCAGAGCATTCTGCAGAATCGCGATTACAACGAGCTCTGGACCGCGACGCTCGGCCGCAAGCAGGAGACGTCCCTCGTCAATCGTTTTCTTTATGAGGCGGGCGGCAACACCGGTTTGTCGATTTTCGTGAAGCAGGCCGCACGCGCGCGCGACTTCAATCGCTATCTCAGTGGATGGCACGCGCAGACGTGGTGGAAAGCGCTGCTCGCACCGTTCGTGCAGCGCGTCTGGCGTCATCGCGGCCGCTGCATGCATAAGCCGCTCGTCGAAGGAACGCCGCACTGGTGTCGCGCTCGCGATACCGAGATGCGCGTTCCACCGCTCGGTGAGGTTCAGCGTTGACGGACCTCGAGCGCGCGTACGACGAGTGCCGGCGCATCGCGCACAAACACGGCGCGAACTTTTCGGTCGGCTTTCGTTTTCTGCCGAAGATCAAACGTCAGGCGGTGTACGCGGCGTACGCCGCGTGTCGCATCATCGATGACATCGCGGATGAAGGCAGCGACGCCACGGACCTTCGCATGCAGCAGCTCGATGCATTTCAACGCGAGCTCGATGCGACGTACGCGGGCAAACCATCGCAAACGATCACGCTCGCACTCGCCGATTCACTGCAGCACTTCGCGATTCCGAAAAGCGGATTCATCGCGCTGATCGACGGTTGTCGTCAGGACATGGTGAAGACGCGCTACGAAACGTTCGAGGAGTTGCTGCACTACTGCGATCTCGTGGCGACGTCGATCTCCGACATCTCGCTTGCAATCTACGGTCATCGCACGAATCAGGCTCACGAGTACGGACGCAATCTCGCGACCGCGTTGCAACTCACGAACGTGACGCGCGACATCGGCGACGATCTTCCGCGTGATCGCATTTATGTGCCGGCCGAAGAACTGCGCCGGTTCGATCTCGATGAAGCAGATTTGTTCGCGCGCAAGGAAGACGATCGCATGCGCGCAATGATCGAGTTTCAGATCGCGCGCGCCGACGGTTACTTTCGCGCCGCCGAGCCGCTCCTCGGCGAGCTCGACTTCGACGCGCGATTTCCCACCGTCCTCATGGGCGGCATCTACGCCACCGTTCTCGCGAAATTGAAGAAGGATCCGCTGATCGCCATCCGCAAGCGACTCTCGCTCTCCCCCCTGCAGAAAATGCTCGTAGTGACGACACGTGTGCTACGCCCGCACTTCGTCTGAAGAAACTCACACATAATCCCAAACGTCAGACGTCGAAGATGAGGCTGAGATCACTCATCGTGTTCCTGGTGTCGTTCCACTCCGTGATTGCCGCGGCGCAGGAATCCGCGCGCACATCGACGGCGGTGGTCCCCGTCGTCGGCAATGTCGTCGGCGCCGGCACGACGCACTGGCGCACGAATGTCGAGATCGTGAACGACACCGGCGGCAACGCGGACGTCGCACTCGAATTGCCGAACACGCCCGAGCAGCCGGTGATCGTGCTCTCGCTTGCACCGGGGGAAGTGCAGCGATTCGGCGACATCACCGCGCAGGCATTCGGCATCGATCACGTGCTTTCGCCACTGCGCATCACGACGAGTGGTCGTCGCTCGGTGACCGTGCGCGCGCAGGTCTACGCGGAGTACGGCGGCGAGTTCTCGCCAATGCAGGTGATCACGACCTACGTGACGCCGCAGTACGCGCCGATTCGCGCGCTCGACGGTCTCGCATTCAACGACACGCAGCGCACAAACATCGGTCTCGTGAATTTCGGCGCGACGGAAGCGGAGTTCGTGCTTGCGTTGCAGCGCATCCCCGGACGCAATCTCGCGGTGACGCGACGTCGCGTTCCATCGGGACAGATGTTCCACGAAGCGATTCAGTCGATCTTCCCGCTGATCACCGAAGGCGATGGCTTCTCGGTCGTGATCGAGAGCATCGCGCCCGAAACGTATGTGTATGGCTCGGTGATCGAGAGCGAGAATCAGGCGGCGCGCTTCATCGCACCGCGCGTCGCTGTGCGCTGAGTTATCCTTCGCCGTTATGGACGAGCCGGAGTATCTGATTTGTCTGCAGTGCGAGACGCCGACTTATCAATTTGAATACACGAACGGGAAACTTTCGCAGTGTGTCTGCACGACGTGCGGCAGCGATGACATCAGCGAGTTCATGACCGAGGCGGAGCTCGAAGAACAGACATGAAGCCGGTTCTGATTGGAATTGCCGGCGGCACCGGCTCAGGCAAAACCACCGTCGCGCGCGCGATCTACGATCGTGTCGGCAAAGATCGCATCGAGTGGATCTCGCACGACTCGTATTACCGCGAGTTCGAAAGCCTCACCGACGACGAACGCCATCACATCAACTGGGATCATCCCGACTCGCTCGAGACCGAACTGCTCGTTCGCCATCTCGATGTGCTCGCGAAAGGCTCGTCGGTCGAAGTGCCGATTTATGACTTCGCGACGTATGCGCGCAAAGCGGAGACGCAACGCGTCGAGCCGCGGCGCGTCATCATCGTCGAAGGCATTCTCGTGCTCGCCGAGCCGGAACTGCGACGGCGCATCGACATCAAATTGTTCGTCGATACGCCGGCCGACATTCGATTCGTGCGACGCTTGATGCGCGATACGAAAATCCGCGGGCGTGCGCTGGAGAGCGTGATCGAGCAGTACATGACCACGGTTCGTCCGATGCACGAAGAGTTCGTCGAGCCGTCGAAACGGCATGCCGACCTCATCATTCCGGAGGGCGGCGAGAACCTCGTGGCCATCAACGCCATCATCGCGCGAGTCGAAGGACTCGTAGGATGACGCGAAGAATCAATCACTTACAACAATTAACAACAAATCCGGAATCAGCGGCCGTGGCCGCCGGTTTCGCTGGTCCGTAACAGGAGTCGTGTCCCGGTGCCGTTGACCGGGCCACAAGGCGAACCTATTATGAGCCGGCAGCGACTGGCTCGCCGCGACCTACAGCTCACAAGAGAAGGGGGGGATTTCGGGGATGCCTCTCGTACACGTCAAAGAAGACGAGACTTTCGAGAACGCACTGCGTCGCTTCAAGCGCAAGTGTGAGAAGTCGGGGATTCTCTCCGAGCTGAAGAAGCGCCAGCACTACGAGAAGCCGAGCACGAAGCGGAAACGGAAAGCGATTGCAGCACGGAAGAAAGTGTTGCGGAAGCTTGCTGAAGAGCGCCGTACCGGCTACTAAGTTGATTTGAACGCATTCTTGAACGGCTCGCGAGACATCGCGAGCCGTTTTTCGTTTTGGCCGAAACCTTCCAATGAACGATTCCCTCAACACTCTCGAATTCGATCGTGTGCTCACGCTCATCTCGATGGAAGCGAAGAGCAAACCCGGCAAGGATGCGATCGCACGCCGCCGTCCTCTTCGTACGATCGAAGAGTGCGAGCGCGCGCAACTCGACCTCGGCGAGATGGTCCGCTTCTACCACGTCGAAGGTCTGCTCCCGCTCGCGGGACTCGATGACGTCGCTCCCCTGTTCGCCCGCGAATCCGTGCTCGAGCTCGAAGAGTCGTGGCTCGTCGTTCGCGCGGTGCGCGCAACGCAGGCGGTGCGCGACATGCTGCATCGGTCGGAGTCGTACGCGCGACTGCGCGTGATCGCGCAAGCGATCCCCGATCTCGCAGAGCTGCTCACGAAAGCGAATCGCTATTTCACGCGCGATGGAAAGCTGCGCGAGGAAGCGTCCGCCGAGTTGCGCGCCATTCGCGGACGCATTCATCAGAAACGCGCGTCGATCCAGCGCACGCTGAACGACATCATGAATCGCAATGCCGAGGCGATTCAGGAGCCGCTGGTGGTGCAGCGTGGCGATCGCTACTGCATCCCCGTCCGCAGCGACCATCGCAACGCCGTCACCGGCATCCTGCACGAACGCTCCGGCTCCGGCGCATCGTTCTTCATCGAGCCGATGGCGGCGATCGAGTTGAACAACGATCTCGCCGATCTTCTGATTCAGGAACGCGAAGAGATCGCGCGCATCCTCCGCTTCATCTCGCAACTCCTCTTCGATGCACAGGCAGACATTCGCGTGGCAATGGAAGTCGCCGGCGAACTCGATGCGCTCCAGGCGTGTGCGCTGTTCCACGATGTCGTACGCGGCACACGTCCGCACTTCTCGAACAGTCGCGAACTGAAAGTCCTCGAAGGACGCCACCCGCTGCTCGATGAGCGACTCGCCTCCGCACGCGAGGATGCGTTCGGCGAAGAACCCTCCGATCGCAAAGTCGTTCCAATCACGATCGAGCTCGATGGCGATGGCTCCGCGCTCGTCATCTCAGGCCCGAACGCCGGCGGCAAGACCGTCGCGCTGAAAACCGCGGGCTTGCTCGTGGCCATGGCCATGAGTGGTCTCCCCGTTCCCGCCGCGGAAGGCTCGGTCATTCCGTGCGTCGACGCGCTGCACGTGCTGATCGGCGACGACCAGAGCGTGCTCGAACATCTCTCGACATTCTCCGCGTATCTCACGCGCCTGAAGCGCATCCTCGGCCGCGCCACCGCGAAGTCGATCGTGCTGCTCGATGAGCTCGGCTCCGGTACCGATCCCGAAGAAGGCGCTGCACTTGCGGCCGCGATCATCGAGCATCTGCTGTCGATCGGCTGCCTCGTCATCGTCACCACTCACCTCTCGGCGTTGAAAAGCTTCGCGGTCAACGACACGCGCATCGTCAACGCATCGATGGAGTTCGACAGCGACACCGGCCACCCGACGTATCGCATGATCACCGGCATCCCCGGCCGTTCGCGCGCGCTCGCAGTGGCAAAGATGATCGGTCTGCCCCCAACGATCATCGCCAGCGCACGCGAGCGTCTCGGCGAACGTTACGGCGAAACCGACAATCTTCTTTCGACGCTGCAGAAGCGGATGAGCGAAGTCGTCGCGCAGCAGGACGAGCTCGTCGCGCTGCGCAGGAAGCTCGATACCGACAGCCGCACGATGCGCGAAAAATCCGAGGCGCTCGAAAAAGAACGCGCGCGCCTCGGCACCACTTATCGCGAAGAGCTCGAGCGCTTGCGCGACGACGTGTCCCGCCAGCTCACGAACGAGATCAGGAATCTGCGCGACATGGATCGCGCGGCGCGTCAGTCCGTGAATCCCACGCAGGTTTTGCAGACGATCACGAAAGCCGTCGACAAGGCCGTCGAGTTCATTCCGGTCGAACAGCGCGAGGTCCACGTCGGCGATAAAGCTGAGCATCGCAAGTTCAAAGTGACGGGCGAAGTGATCTCCATCGATGGCGCCAAAGCGGTGATTAACGTTAACGGACGGAAGATGACCGTCGAAACGCGCGATTTGCTGCCGAAAGGCGGACCCGCGCCGGCGCAATCAAAGTCACGCGAACGACAACCATCGGCTGACGCTGCTCCCGTTGCCGCAGAACTCAATCTCATCGGTCAACGTGTTGACGATGCACTCGAAGAATCCGACAAGTTTCTCGATCGCGCGCTGCTCGAAGGCAAGTCGGCCGTGCGCATCATCCATGGCTTCGGCACCGGCACATTGCGCAAAGCGATTCGCGATTACCTCAGAAAACATCCAGCAGTGAAATCGTGGCGGCCTGGCGCCGATAATGAGGGCGGTGACGGAGCGACCATCGCCATGCTCGACGCCTGACGCTTCGTCTCTCCCGACAACCGACTACCGACTACCGACAACCACTCTGAATGGCCTTCGTCGATCTCAACGACGCAATCATTTCGCAGGTTCGCGATGCGGCCGACATCGTCGACTTCATTCAGGCCGTCACTCCGCTGAAACTCGCGGGCACTCGCTACAAAGGCTTGTGCCCGTTTCATCGCGAGAAAACGTCGTCGTTCACGTGCGATCGCGCGAAAGGCTTGTTCTACTGCTTCGGCTGCGGCACCGGCGGCGACGTGTTCAAGTTCCTGATGCTGACGGAGCGATTCACGTTTCCCGAAGCCGTGGAACACGTGGCGTCGCGTTACGGCATCGAGCTCCCGAAAAAGCGCAAAGCACAGAAAGACAACGATAAAGACGAGCTTCTGGAAGTACTTGATGACGCGTCAGAAGCGTTTCATCAGGCGCTCGAATGGGGCGACAACCTCGCGCAAAAGTACCTGCGCGATCGCCGCGTCTCGAAGGAAATCGTGACGCGCTACGGGTTCGGTTACGCCCCCGATGCCTGGGATTACATCCTCCACCGACTTGGCCAGAAGCACGGCGAGAAGCGACTCGAGCTCACCGGCCTCGTCACC
>JBQCJC010000220.1:0-4014 GCA_051953135.1 Thermoanaerobaculia bacterium
TCTCAGCCCGCCGGTTGTTGATCCTCGGCGGGCTGAGAGCCCGCCTCTCCACTTTCCTGTTCCTCATCGCTCGCGGGTTTCATCAGCGGGAACCACACGACGTCGCGCAGATTCGGCGCTTCGGTGAGCAGCGCGACGATGCGATCGATGCCCATGCCCCAGCCGGAGATCGGCGGCATGCCGAACTCCATCGCCGTGAGGTAATCCTCATCCGCGGGCATCGCCTCGTCATCGCCTTTCTTGCGAAGCTCGGCCTGCTCTTCGAATCGCTCGCGCTGATCGATCGGATCGACGAGCTCCGAATACGCATTGATCACTTCCCATGTGTCGACGACGAGCTGGAAGCGATCGACAGCTTCGTGATTCGTGTCGTTGCGACGCGCGAGCGGGGAGAGATCGACCGGATGTCCGACGATGAACGTCGGCTGAATCAATGTCGGTCGCGCCGTGCGTTTGTAGAGTTGATCGATGAGCGAGCCGCGGCCCGCATCAGGATTCTCGAGCTCCACTTTGTTCGCGAAGATCGCCGCGCGCAGCGACGCCGCGTCGTGATGCTGATCGATGTCGATGCCGCTGTGTTCGAAGATCACGTCGCGCAGACGACGGCGCGGCCACGGCTGCGCGAAATCGATCGTCTTGCCGCCGCGCTCGATCTGCAACGTGCCGAGCGTCTGCTCGATCGCGTGGCGCAACATGTTCTCCGTGAAGGTCATGTTGTCTTCGTAGTTCCAGTACGCGGCGTAGTACTCGAGCATCGTGAACTCCTGCAGATGCGACGCGGCGAGTCCTTCGTTGCGGAAGCAGCGCGCGAATTCGTACACGCGGTCGTAGCCGCCGACGATCAGTCGCTTGAGATACGTTTCCGGCGCGATGCGCAGCACGACTTGCATATCGAGCGCGTTGTGATGCGAGAAGAACGGACGTGCTAGCGCGCCCGATTGCTGCGTGTTGAGAATCGGCGTCTCGACCTCGACGAATCCGTTGTCGTTGAGGTAGTTGCGAATCGCGTTCGTCATCTTCGAGCGCACGCGAAAACGCTCGCGCGTTTCTTCGTTCGACACGAGATCGAGATAGCGCTTGCGCCAGTTCGTCTCGATGTCTTTCACGCCCTGATACTTGTTCGGCGGCGGCTGCAGCGTTTTGCCGAGGAAGAACCAGTTCGCGACGCGGATCGTGAGCTCGCCTTTATCGGTGTGGTACATCTCGCCCTCGACGCCGAGGAAATCCCAGCGATCGACGGCTTTCGAGAAGAGCTCGTACTTTTTCTTCGACGCCTCCGGATCGGCATCGAGCCCGTCGCGCGTCAACGCGATCTGGATGTGGCCGTCGAAGTCTTCGAGCGTCGCGAATGTGAGCTTGCCGAATTTTCGAAGCTGTCCGATGCGGCCCGCGGTGCGGACCTTCGTTCCATCCGGTAACGCCATGGTTTGTTTGAGCGTGTGCGTGCGCTCGAATCGATCCGGATGAATCTGAATGCCTTCGCGCTCCAGGAGTCGGCGCTTTTCGATACGGACATCTCTGAGGGACTGTTCGGCCATAGTGGTGGCGGAGGATATCAAAGGGTTAGAGGTGTCATCCCGAGCGTAGCGCGTAGCGCGGAGTCGAGGGATCTGGTGGCGAGGGAGCGTCAATGCATGTTGACGTCAGATCCCTCCACTCGCTGCGCTCGGTCGGGATGACACGGCCTACAATCTCGCTCCGCATGAACATCGAATCCGTTCGCTCCCAATTTCCTGCACTCGATCGCATCCACAACGGCCAGCCCGTTGCGTACTTCGATGCGCCGGGCGGGACGCAGGTGCCTCGCGTCGTCGCGGATGCCATGACCGACTATCTTTTTCACCACAACGCGAACACGCATTGGGCGTATCCGACGAGTGAAGAGACGGACGCGATCATCACGAACGCGCGGCAGGCGGCGGCGGATTTGCTCAACGGCGAAGCGAACGAGATCGTGTTCGGCGCGAACATGACCACGCTCACATTCCACCTCGGCCGCGCTCTCGGCCGCATGTGGTCCGAGGGGGATGAAGTCCTCGTCACGGATCTCGATCATCACGCGAACATCGCGCCGTGGCGCGCGCTTGCCACCGATCGCGGCATCAACATCAAAGCCGCGCACATGATCTGCGAGACCGCGCAACTCGATTACGACCATCTCGCGAGTCTCGTCACCGATCGCACGAAACTCATCGCCGTCGGCGGTGCATCGAATGCGATCGGCACCATCAACGAGTTGAAGCGTGTTGCGCGCATCGCAAAAGATGCTGGCGTGTTGATGTTCGTCGACGCCGTGCATCTCACGCCGCACGAGCTTGTCGACGTGAAAGACATCGGCTGCGATTTTCTGGCGTGCTCGTCGTACAAGTTCTACGGACCGCATGCCGGAATCCTGTGGGGACGACACGAGCTTCTCGACACGTTGCCGTTCCCGAAGCTCGCGCCGTCGCCGGATTACGCACCCGATCGCGCCGAGACCGGAACGCAGAATCACGAAGGCATCGCCGGTATCGGCGCGACGATCGATTTCCTCGCGTCGATGGGCGAGGGCAGCACGCGTCGCGAGAAGCTCATCAGCGCGTATCGCTGGCTGCACGAACAAGGGTTGCGTCTCACGCAAAAATTGTGGAACGGACTCACGTCGATGGATCACGTGCGCGTGTATGGACCGACGCCCGAGCAGCCGCGCACGCCGACCGTCTCGTTCGTCGTCGAGAACACGTCATGCGATGACGTCGCGAAGAAACTCGCGGAACGCGGCGTGTTCGCGAGCAGCGGAAACTTCTACGCGGCGACGGTGTGCGAGCGATATGGCGTCGAGGCGCTGTTGCGCGTCGGCTGCGGCTGCTACACGACGGAAGACGAAGTGCAGCGCCTGCTCGATGCCGTTGCAGCCATGTGATCGCGAACACGCGCTCGTGTGTCGCGGTTCCGCGCGCGCGTTGCGCCACAGTTCTAAAAAGGACGCATGAGTAAACGCAAGCCTCAGCAGACCCGGGCACAGCAACAGAAGACGACCGCGATCGTCGCGATCGGCACGTTCATCGGACTCTCTCTCGTCGCGCTCGTGGCATGGTCGCTGACGCGCGCGTCGGAGCCGGCACCAATTGCGCCGGCAGCCGCGATCGCCGCACCGCAGGCCGCACCGAGCGGCGGCGAAACGTTCGAGCGCATCACACTCGATGAAGCGAAGAAACTCGTCGACACGGGACGCGCGGTGTTCCTGGACGTGCGCTCGATGGAGCAGTACAAAGCGTCGCACATCACCGGCGCGATGCAGATCCCGGTGCCGCTCGTGCAGGGCGAGATCCCGTATCTGCCGAAAGACAAACTGATCATCACGTACTGCACGTGCCCCGCGGAAGAATCGAGCGGTGAGGCGACGATGATCCTCACGCGCGGCGGCCTGCAGTCGAAGGCGCTGCACGGCGGATTCAACGCCTGGGTCGACGCTGGTTACCCGAGCGAAACCGGCGCTTGAGCCGAACTGCTGTACGATCATTGCCGCAATGGGCAAACGACACGAACCCACACCTTCCTCATCGAAGACCACACTGATCGTGATGGTCATCGGCGGATTGCTGGTGGCGGGACTCGTCGGCTGGGCACTGACGCGGACGGTGGAGCCGTCCGCGCCTGCGCCGGTCGCCGAGACCTCCGCGCCGATGACCACCGATACGACACCGTCGGCCACCGTGGCCGATACGTCGGGCGCGGTCAGCGTTCCGATGACGACCGAGCAGTCGCCGGCGACGACCACGAGTCTTGCGCCGCCGGTGCTCGGCGATCTGCATCCCGAAGTCGCGACCGCGCATTCGCAGACGCCGGAGAAAGCGGCCGTGCCGCGTCTGGCCGTCGAAGATTTGCGCGCGAAAGTGAATCGCAACGCGGTCGTCGTGATCGACGTGCGCGATCAGAGCTCGTTCGAGCGCGGCCACATTCCGGGCGCAATGCACATTCCGCTCGCGAGCATCGAGGCGAATCTCTCGCAGATTCCAAAGGACAAGCCGATCG
>JBQCJC010000221.1:0-4110 GCA_051953135.1 Thermoanaerobaculia bacterium
TGGGGGGGCGGGGGGGCCCCCCCCCCCGCGGGGCCCCGGGTCCCGGGGGGCCTACCCCCCCGCCGCTCCGCGATTCGCCAGCGGGTCGAGCCCGGCTTTGCGCAACATCTGAAACAGCGTAGCAAGCGGCAGTCCGACTACGTTCGTGTAGCTGCCGTGGATGGATTCGATGAACATCGCGCCGATGCCCTGCACCGCGTACGCGCCCGCCTTGTCGAGCGGTTCGCCGGTCTTCACATACCACGCGATGTCTTCCGATGACAGCGGAAGCATGCGCACTTCCGATTCCGCGACGCGCGTTTCACGCCAGTCGCGAGAGACATTCTCCAACGTCACGCCGGTGTAGACGATGTGCGTGCGTCCCGCGATGGTGGCAAGCATACGTTCCGCATCGGCGGTGTCGAGCGGTTTCTCGAGCAGTTGCTCTTCGAGATAGACGGTCGTGTCGGCGGCGATGACCCAGTCATTCGGAAACTGAGCGGCGAGTGCGTGCGCTTTGTCGCGCGACACGCGCGCCACGTACTCTTCCGGCGCCTCACCTTCCTGATGCACTTCCGGGACGTTGCTCGGCCGCACGTCGAATTCGAGTCCGATCGACGTGAGCAGCTCGCGCCGCCGCGGCGAGGAAGAGGCGAGGATGAACTTCACGAGCGCAGTCTATCAATGCTGAGAATCACGACCATCCGCGCCTCCGCCACGATCTTGTAGATGATGCGTAAATCGTCGGCGCGAAACGACCATAAGCCTTTCAGTGGCTCGAACAACGGCGCGCCCGCGATCGGATCGTTTTCGATCGTGCGCAGCGCGGCGTGAAAAATCGGCGCGCACGATTTCGCGAATCGCAGCCGCTCGTATTTGCCGCGCGTCTCGACTTCCTCTTCATCCGCCTCGGCGAGTTTCGCGAAGAGCAGTGCATCGTTCGCGATGTCGAGCGTCTCCTTCATCGCCGTGTACTCGTCGTACGAAACGAGAATCGCGACGGGACGGCCGTTGCGCTCGAACAGCGTGCGCTCGCCCTTTGCCTCGCACTCGCGGATGAGATCGCGTGAGTCTTCCGGGAGGTCGAGGACGTCGATGCGTTTCACTGGACGGCCGTTTTCAGATACTCGCGAAACTCGCTGCCGAGGTTCGGGTGCTTGAGCGCGTAGTCGACGGTCGCTTTGAGATAGCCGAGTTTTTCACCGGCGTCGTAGCGGCGTCCTTCGAAGATGTAGCCGTAGAAATCGCCGGTGCGCACGAGCTCGCGCAAGGCATCGGTGAGTTGAATCTCGCCGCCCGCACCGCGCTCTGTTTTCTCGAGTAGCGGGAAGATCTCCGGCGGAAGGATGTAGCGGCCGATGATCGCGTAGTGCGATGGCGGATTCACTTTCGGCTTCTCCACCATGTCCGTGATCTTGAAACGCCGCTCGCCGACGAGCTCACCCGCGACGATGCCGTAGCGCGACGTTTCTTCGCGCGAGACTTCCATCAGCGCGACGACAGGACGTCCCGTCTCTTCGAACACGTGGCGCATCTGCATCAGGCAAGGTTCCTCGGCGAGGATGACGTCGTCGGGCAACACCACCGCGAACGGATGATTGCCGACCGCATCTTTCGCCGTGAGCACCGCGTGGCCGAGGCCGAGAGCTTCCTTCTGACGCACGGAGATGAGATCGACCATCATGCTCACCGCGTCGACTTCCGCGAGCAGATCGCTCTTCCCGCGCTCGCGCAATGAGCGTTCGAGCTCGGCCGAACGATCGAAGTGATCGAGGATCGTGTCCTTCCCCTTCGACGTGACGATGACCAGCTTGTCCATGCCGGAATCGCGTGCTTCCTCAATGCCGTACTGCAGGATCGGCTTATCGACGAGAGGAAGCATTTCCTTCGGAATCACCTTCGTCGCCGGAAAGAATCGAGTGCCGAAGCCGGCGCAGGGAAAGACGCAAGTGCGAAGCGTGTTCATGTCGGGGCGGGAGGATATCAGCGGTGGCAGTAGTCGGTAGTCGGTTGTCGGTAGTCGGGAGATCCCCCGCCCGTCCACGTCTGATAAGCGAAGCTCGTGGTTCGGGTGGTGGCCTCCCGACAACCGACAACCGACAACCGACTACCGTTCCCGGCAGCGCGTTTGCTTCAAGCCGCTGTGGTACAAATAACGACGGCCAAATCAATCATGCGTAAACTCCTGATTCTTCTCGTGATTCTGGTAATGAGTGTTCCTGTGGCGGCGCAGTGGCGGCGGGCGGGGTTGTTCGGGGCGGATGTGCGGGCGCTGATCGCGGATCCTCGCAACCCGGACACGCTGTACCTCGGCACGTCGAGTGGCGAGGTCTATGTCTCGCGCGATGCCGCGAAAACGTGGACGTTGCCGCGCAACGGCATTCCGTTCCCCGGCTACGTCGTCGACTCGCTCGTGCTCGATCGTGAAGGCCGGCTCTGGGCGGCGTCGTGGGGATTGTGGGGCGGCGGCGTCATCGCCGTTTCTTCGGATTCAGGAAAAACGTGGTCGCGTCGTGACAAAGGCCTCGAAGAATTTTCCGTGCGCGCGATTGCCGTCGATACGAACAACGCGAACTACGTCGTTGTCGGCGGACTCACTGGCGTGTATCGCAGCAAAGACGCGGGCAAGTCGTGGGACAAAATTTCGGATCAGGTCAACGTCGAATCGCTCGCGATCGATCCGCGCACGAATGACCGCATCTATGTCGGCACGTGGCGCCAGGGATGGCGCACCGATGATGGCGGCAAGAACTGGAAGCACATCGCCGAAGGCATGGTGCTCGATACCGACATGTTCGAGATTCACGTCGATCCGTCACAGCCGGACAACGTGTGGGTCGCGACGTGCGGCTGGGTTTACAACTCGAAAAACACCGGCGACAACTGGACGCGCTATCGCGACGGGTTCAACAATCGCCGAATTCACGATGTCGAAGTCGATCCGTGCGATCGCAACACCGTCTACGCGGGCTCAGTCGCGGGTCTTTATCGCAGCGACGACAACGGCAAGTCGTGGTACGTCGTGTCGGATGAAGCGATGGTGATCAACTCGATCGTTCTGCATTCCGCACGACCGAATCGCATCATCCTCGGCATCGAAGGCGATGGCGTGTACGTCTCCGACGATCGCGGTGCGACGTTCACGCGTTCGTCCGATGGTCTGCACAATCTGCGCATCACGACGATCGCGCCGGATCCGTTCGAAAAGAATCGCGTGTACGCCGCGGTGGCATTCGGCGGCAATGCATCGGGTATCTATCGCAGCGACGATGCGGGTCGTACGTGGGAACGCGCGAGTCGCACCGCATTGCCGGAAGTGCTTTCACTCGTCATCGCAACCGAAGCGAATGCAGACGTGAAGTTCATCGCCGGAACGGAGAAGGGATTCTTCACCAGCAGCGATGGTCTCGAGTGGACGCAGTCCGAGCCGTCGAGCTTTCCGATTCGCGTGCAGAAGATCGTGCGCTTCAATCGCACGCGCGCGTTCGCCGCAACGGTCGAAGGCGTGATGACGACGCGCGACGGCGGAAAGAACTGGTATCGACTCGCGGGCGCGAAGAATCGCGCGGTCGATGTTTCGATCGGTGATCTGGAAGGGAAGAAGGCGCTCTACGCGCTCACCGTTGCGGGGCTCGAAGTGTTCGACGGCGAGAAATGGATCGCGATCGCAAACGCACCGGCGAAGGGCAAGACGATTGCGATTCGCACGATCAATGGTGTCGAGACCGTGTTCGTCGCGGGCGCGGAAGGTGTGAAGGCTGGATCGATCAACGAGTCGCACGAGTGGGTTGCGGCGGACGCGCCGGACGCGCAGTACGCGTCGGTGTACGGCGGCTCGCGCACGAGCGGACAGATGTTGTTCCTCACCTCGCGCGCGCAGAGAGAGATTCTCGTCGGCGAGCCCGCGGATTCGAACTGGAGCGAGTTGACGCTGCCGGGCGGCAACACCGAGGTGACGTCGGTCGTGCCGGATCCGTTTGTGCCGGAGCGCTACTACGTCGGCACGTTAGGCGAAGGCGTGATCGTGTACGAAGGGAAGATGCATCGTCGCGCGTCCGAACAACGTGCGGTGAAGGTGGAAGCGGCTCCGGCCGGCGGCAACTAAGTGGAGCGGCGGGCTCTCAGTCCGCC
>JBQCJC010000222.1:0-9749 GCA_051953135.1 Thermoanaerobaculia bacterium
CCCCGCCGGGGGGGGCCGGCGGGCGCGGGGCGCGCGGGGGGGGCGGAGAGGCGCGTGAGCGTCGGCGCCGCCCGCGGCCGCCCCACGACTCCAGTCGTCGCTCTGCTGTTCCATCGCGCGATGAAAGCGATCGATGCGCGCGAAGACTTTCGGCGCGAGTCCGACTTCATCGCGGAAGAGATCATGCAGCCGGCGCTCGCCGATGCCGATCTCGGCGGCCGCGTCTTTCACCCGCGATTTCGCGAGCATGCGCAGCGCAGGTGCGATCACGCGATGCGGTGGATGCGTGAAGCGCGCGAACAGCACACGCTCGAGAATCGCGAATCGTTCGTCGATCGATGCACGGCACAAGCGCTCACGCAGTTCGTGCGCGAATGCGCCCCACAACTCCGCGAGCTCGATGTGCATGTCGAGCAGCTCGATGCTCGGGATGCCGAGGAATGCGGCGGCGCCGGCGGGTTTGAAGTGCACGCCGATCATCGATGCTTCCTGCAGCGTGTCGGTGAGAAACGGTCGCGTGAATGCGCCGGAGACGATTGCGCCGCGCAGTGTGCGCAGGCCTTGCGCGGTGTGCACGCGCAGCACGTCGTCGCGAAGATTGATGACGAGCTCGAATGTGCCGCTCGGCAGAATCCGCTCCATCGCATGCGGCTGCGCGTATGCGTCGTAGAGCCAGAAGTCGACGACGAGCGCATCGAGCGGTGCGGCGGGCGTGTGCGTGCGGAAGAGCATGACAAGTGGTTCTCGCGGAGCGCGGCGCTCCACATTCGCTCCACATTCTCAACCCATCCTTCAATTCATGGAGGACAACACATGAACCGATTCATCATCATCGCGTGCATCGCGACGCTGCTCATCGCCGCGGTCACGGGCGTCTTTTTCTACAACCTCGGACTCGCGCAAGCCGGCAACGTCGATTTCGATCGTCACTGGCACCCGTTCTTTTTCCCGTTCTTTCTCGGTCCGCTGATTTTTCTGTTCGTGATCAGCGCGCTCGTGCGCGGAATGTTCGGCGGCTATTACTATCGGGGCCGCCGCTACGCGCGGCGTTGCGGCGATTTCGAGGAGTGGCATCGGGAGATGCACGAGCGGATGTGGAACGATCCGAAGAATGAAGGAGCGCAGCCGCGGTGACGACGATTCTCGTCGTCGACGATGAGCCGCAGATCGCCGAGATCGCCACGGATTACCTGCGCCTCGCCGGCTTCGACGTCATCGTCGCGCATGACGGCGTGCGCGCACTCGATGCAGTGCGCACACGCCGTCCCGATCTCGTCGTTCTCGACCTCGGCCTGCCGAAGCTCGACGGCATCGACGTCGCGCGCACGATTCGACGCACGTCCGAGTTGCCGATCATCATGCTCACCGCGCGCGTCGAAGAAGACGATCGTCTGCGCGGACTCGAAGTCGGCGCCGACGACTACATCACCAAGCCGTTCAGTCCGCGCGAGCTCGTCGCACGCGTCCGCGCCGTGTTGCGCCGCACGGAAAAGAATCGCGACAACATCGACGCGAATTCGTTTCGCGCTGCCGATCTCGTCATCGACACCTCGCGCATGCGCGTGACGCGCGGCGACGAGGTCGTCGAGCTCACGCCGACCGAGTTTCAATTACTCGCGCTGATGGCGCGACACGCGGGTCGCGTGTTCACGCGCACGCAGCTGCTCGATGCGGTGCGCGGGACGGATGCCGAGGCATTCGATCGCGCGATCGACTCGCACATTAAGAATGTGCGACGCAAAGTCGGCAGCGAATACATCGACACCGTTTACGGAATCGGCTACAGGTTTGCGTGCGAATGAGAGGACCGCGACACCGCTACCGTCCGCCGCGCGATCGGCATCGCTTCGGTCCGCCGTGGAATTCGCGCTATGGCCCGCTGGCGATGGCGCGACGCGTTGGTTGCGCGTTCGGCGGAATGATCGTCGTCACCGCCATTGCCGCGAGCGTCATCGGTGCGTTCGTCGCGCACGCAGCGCAGCGCGGCGTGCTGATCGCGATCGGCGTCATCGTGATTCTTCTCGTCGGCGCGACGTTCGCGCGCACGCTTCGACGCGTTGCCGCACATTTTTCCGAGCAGGTGCGGCTGCGGCGGCAATTGATGGCTGACGTCGCACATGAATTGCGCACCCCGCTGGCGATTTTGCAGGGTCGCATCGAAGGTCTGCTCGACGGTGTGTATCCGCGCGACGATCAGCACCTCGGCGAGTTGCTCGCGGAGACGCAGCATCTCTCGCGACTCGTCGAGGATGTGCGCACGCTCGCGAACGCCGACGCGGGCGCGCTCGAGTTGCGCAAAGAGGAATTCGATCTCGCCGATCTTCTTCGCGATGCCGTGAACGCAATCGATGCGAACATCGCGATCGATGCACCGAACGAGTTGCTGATCGACGCCGATCCGGTGCGCATTCGCGAGGTGCTGCTGAATCTGCTGACGAATGCGACGCAACACGCGGCCGGGGGACGTGTTGCAGCGGATGCAAATCGTCGCGCGGGTGAGATCGTCGTTCGTGTTCGCGACGATGGTCCTGGGATCGCTGCGGAAGAGCTGCCGCATCTCTTCGATCGCTTCCACAAAGGCCGTGATTCGAAAGGCTCCGGACTCGGCCTCTCGATCGCGAAGAAACTCGTCGAAGCGCATGACGGACGCATCGAGGTCGAGAGCGCGCGCGGTGCGGGGACGATCGTGACGATCACCTTGCCCGCGTGAAACGAACGGCGAGCGCAAAGGCTCGCCGTTCGCTTCAAATCAATCTGCGAGATTGCGTGCTTCGTCGAGATGCGATGCGACCGACGCGCGAATCGTCGACAGCAGATTGCGCATCTGATCCGACGTCGCGGATGGCATCAACACCTGATCGATAGTCGCAAGCAGCGCGGAGTGAATCTGCACCTGCGACTGGATGTACGCCTGGTCGAAATCTGCACCGTTTTTCGCGCCGAGGGACGCGAGCAGTTGCGTGTTTTGCGTGCGTAAGAACTGCGTCGTCGCGTTCTCCGCGGGCGTGATGCCGAGTTGCGTGAACACGCTCTGCGCCATCGTCTGCGCGTTCGTGTGCTCGGTGACCATTCGCTGCGCGAATGCGCGCACATCGGCATTCGATGCCTGGCTCATCGCGAGATTGCCTTGCTGAATCTCGGCCTCGTTGGCGACATTGAGAATCGCCGCGATCTCCGCATCGGAAATCGTCGCCGCTGCAGTGTGCTGCTTCGCGAGCTGGATGTGCGTGTCGCCGCTCGTATTGTTCGTGCTCGACGTGTAGACGAAGAGAGGTGCCGTTGCGGCGAACGTGATCGCGCCGCCGCTCGTCGCGGTGTTCGACGTCTGCGATGTGGTGAAGAGTCCGTTCCCGCCGCTCAGCGGAAGCTGCATCTGCTGATATGGCTGCAACGTGACGGTGCGCGTTGCGTTGTTCGTCGTGCTGCCTTGTCCGTGGCCGTTGTGATACGTGAACGTCACCGAGACCGCGGTGTTGTTTGGATTGAGAACGCCGACATTCGAGCGCGTGGCGTTGTCGTTCTGCGGCGTCAGCGGGATCGCGCCGTGCGTGAACGCATCGGTTTCGCGATCGAGGCCGTACAACGGCATCGCCGCGGCCTGATTGCCTTCGCCGTTCGCATCGTAGATGCGCAACATCGCAAGCAGCGGCTGGTCGCTCATCAGTCGCAGGCCACCCATGCCGCTCGACTGATTGAGAAGACTCTGCGATGCACTGGCGTGGTTCGAGGTTGCGTCCGCGTTGATGGTGAGCGTCGCCGCCGCGAGCGGGGAGAGCGAACCGTTGCTTACGTTGCTGTTTGAGCTCGACAGCATCTGCGCCATCACGTTTGCGGGTGCAGTCGATGAAAGGTTGTAAATCTGCAGATCGCTTTCCCACAGCGAGCCGTTGATGCCGCTCGCGCTCCCGAACGCGGGAAACCAGAGCTCGTGTTGTGCGCTGCCGAATTGCGCGCGAATTGCGCCATTCGGAAACGACGACGTCGATGCGGAGAGGTAATAGCTTCCCGGATCACGCGCGAGCTGTTGCGCGAGCTCATTCGAGATCGCGACCGATCCGCTGAGCCTTCCGTGCGTCAGCGTCGACGATCCGGACAGCGATTGCACGAGCGTGCCGTTCGTGCCGGCGGTCCCGGAGTAGAGACCGAGGGATGTGATCGAGTTGCCGATGCCGGTTGGGAAAATCGTGTAATTCAGAAGACTGCCGCTGCCGTTCGGATTCGGCACGATGTCGATCGTGTACATGCCGCCGCCATTCGATGCGCCGGTGCCGCCGACGACCGACGTTCCGCTGAACGTGCCGCCATACGTGCGATCGAACGAGAGCGAACCGTTGATCGCGCCATTCGGAAACTCGCCGCTGTTCACGGCGAGCGAGTAGCTCGACGGATTCATGAGGATGTCGTTCACGTCGCCGCATCGAGATCGAAATCGCGCTCCAGTTCGCCGTTTTCGAACACGTTGTCGTCATCGGTGAGCGCCATGAGCACTTGCGGTGTACCACCGTTGGTCGAATGAAGCAGGTTCGCACCGGAGATGCTGCCGCCAATGCCGTTGGTGTGCAGCCGAACGGTGGCGCGATTCGTAAGTGGATTGATGGAAAGCGAGCCGCTGCCGTAGGCGCTCGAAGATCCCGTTCCGCCGAACTGACTGCCATAAAGATTCGAGCTGAAATTCAAACCGTTACTGCTCGCGGCGAAGATCGACATCGTGAATGTGAGAGTGAGCACTGCCGCAAAAAGGATTTTGGACAAACGCATGGAGGTCTCCTCGACGAACGAAGGCATGGATAGAAGTGATGCGCGCGCGGTTTGCGGCATGTGCAAATCACTTTCCAGAAATTTGCGTACAAGGCAAATGGAACGGCGCGTGAAATCACCTCTTTCTCATGTGCAGCAAATACGTTTCACTCGCGTTCGCCGCCGTCGTTCTCACTGCTTCGTGTGAATCCGCGAAGCTTCCGGTGCGCGCAGGGATGGGGCCGTCGCCGGACCTGCCGGCGCCGCGACAATCACTCATTCCTACCGTCGTCGTGGCCGAGGCGAAAGGGTGGCCGGCGGGACAAACGCCAGTGGCTGCATCCGATCTGCAGGTCAATGCCTTCGCCACCGGCTTCGAGCATCCGCGCTGGCTCTACGTCCTTCCGAACGGAGACGTGCTCGTCGCCGAAACGAACGCGCCGCCGCGCAAAGAGCAGGGCGGCATCAAAGCGTGGTTCATGAAGATGTTCATGAAGAAAGCAGGCGGCGCGGTGCCGAGCGCGAATCGCATCACGCTGTTGCGCGATGCGGATGGCGACGGCGTTGCCGAAACACGCAGCGCGTTTTTGACGAACTTGATGTCGCCATTCGGCATGGCACTCGTCGGCGATCAACTCTACGTCGCGAATGCCGACGCGCTCGTGCGATTCACGTATCGCGACGGCGCAACGAAATTAGATGGGAGCCCAACGAAAATCGCGGACCTGCCCGGCGGTCCGATCAATCATCACTGGACGAAGAACGTCGTTGCGAATCGCGACGGCTCGAAGTTGTACGTGACGGTTGGATCGAACAGCAACGCCGCGGAAGGCGGTATGGCGATCGAAGAAAGTCGCGCGGCGATTCTCGAGATCGATCCGCGCACTGGATCCTAGCGCGTATTCGCATCGGGGTTGCGCAATCCAGTCGGCACGGATTGGGAGCCGGAGAGCGGCGCGTTGTGGACCGTCGTCAATGAGCGCGATGAGCTCGGAAGCGATCTCGTTCCCGATTACCTCACGTCCGTGCGCGATGGCGGTTTCTACGGATGGCCATACAGCTACTACGGACAACACGTCGATGCGCGCGTGAAACCGCCGCGTCCTGATCTCGTCGCAGAGGCCATCGTTCCGGACTACGCACTCGGTCCGCACACCGCGTCCCTCGGATTGACATTCGCGGATGGAACGACATTGCCGTCGCGCTATCAACACGGCGCATTCGTCGGCCAGCATGGGTCGTGGAATCGACGTCCGCGCAGCGGCTACAAAGTGATCTTCGTGCCATTCGCGAACGGCAAGCCGAGCGGCCACGCGATCGATGTGCTCACCGGCTTCATCGATGACGGGAAAGACATCGCGATGGGACGGCCGGTAGGAGTCGCGATCGATAAACGCGGTGCGTTGCTCGTTGCGGATGATGTGGGGAACGTGGTGTGGCGCGTGACACCGCGCTAATCGCGTTCGCTCGCGGACATTCCGCGCAAGTAATCGCTCACGGCGCCGAGCTCCATGCTCAGCAGCTCGAAGCAGCGCGACAGATACTGCCGGTCGGTGAGTGCGAGATCGTGTTCGTCGAGCGAGCGTCGCAACGCATCGACATCGGTCGTGATCGATTGCAGGCGCGCGATCGCGCTGCTGACGTGGTCAGAAGTCATCGTCGAAAGATGAGCCGGCGGGCCGGGGGACCCGCCGGCGTCATTCTGTGTGGAGCGCGCTGCGGGATGACAGTCGCAGCGCGTTCCACACACGCTTCATTTCGATTCAGTTGCGGCCCGAGAGCGTGACGTGCGCGCGGCGGTTCTGCGCGTAGGCCTCTTCGCTCGTGCCTTCTTCGAACGGACGCTGTTCGCCGTAGCTCACGGTCTCGATGCGCGAATGCTCGATGCCCTGCGTTTCGAGGAACGCGGCCGCTGCACCGGCGCGGCGATCGCCGAGGGCGAGGTTGTACTGCTCCGTGCCGCGCGAGTCGCAGTGACCTTCGACGCGAATTCGGTACTCCGAGTGCGCGCGCAGCCACGTCGCGGTTTGCGTCAGCGCGGCACGCGATTCGTCATTCAGCGTTGATTCGTCGAATCCGAAGAACGCATCGCGAATGAATCCGCGCTCGTGCGCCTGGCGATTCGCCTCGGCGATGTCTTCGCTCAGCACATTCGGATCCGGAGCCGCGGGCGGGAAATCGTCGGCCGGCGGCGTCACCTGCGTCGTCGGTGGTTCGGGCGCCGTCGTCTGCGTCACCGGCGGCACAACCTCCGGCTGCTGCACCTGTGTCTTGCGGCGGCATGCAGGAGTCGTCAATACCGCGATGGCGAGAAAAGCGATGGCCCAGTGTTTCGTCTGCTTACGCATGCGATGCAGTGTAGAAATCGAGAGCCAGTGCCTGCATCGTCGCAGGGGTCAGGGCAGTCTCGACTTTGGATAGGGACCGATTCGCATCGCGGATCGTGTAGTGTCGATTGTGGTGACCAGCAGTACGACCCCGATTCGTCCCGACTACACGCCGCATGCGCGCGCCGAGCGATTGATTGCGACCGGCCGCGCGGTGCTCGCCGTGTCATCGTTCATCGCGGTTTATCTCGATCCCGCGACTCCGGCGAAGTACCAGGCCACGACGTACACGCTGCTTCTCATCTACACGAGCTACGCCGCGGTCGCCGCGGTGCTCGCATGGCGCTCCGCGGTTCCGACCGCGCGCTTTCGCCTCATCTCGCACGTCGCCGAGCTGATTCTTTTCTCGCTCTTCGTCTACCTCACCGAAGGTCCGGCCAGTCCGTTCTTTCTCTACTTCGTCTTCTCGCTTTTCTGCGCGACGCTGCGATTCTCGTGGCGCGGCATTCTCGCGACGGCGATTTTCGCGCTGACGGTTTACAGCGCGATGGCGATCGTGGCGTCGTTCACGTCGCAATCGTTCGACGGCAGTCGCGTGCTCGTACGCACCACGTACCTCGGCGTCATCTCCGCGCTCCTCGTCTACCTCGGTTTCTATCAACAACAATTGCGCACCGAGCTCGTGTCGCTCGCGGCGTGGCCGCGCGAGCTCGCATCGCGCGTCGACGATGTGTTGCGCGCGATGCTCACGCATGCGGCGACGGTGTTGAATGCGCAACGCGTCCTGCTCGTGTGGGAGGAGACCGAGGAGCCGTGGGTCTACACCGCGCTCGCGTCGCGCAATGAATTTCGTATCGATCGCACGGCGCCGGGCGCGTACGACGCGACGGGCGAGATTCGCAACACCAGCGCATTCGTGCGCGATGAGTCGTCATCGATGCTCGTCTACGATCCTTCGCATTCGAAGGTGAGCGAGCGCGAAGGCGATGCGATCGGCGCGGCGTTGCGCACTGCATACGACCTGCGCAGCGCGATCGTCGTGTCACTCGAAAGCGAGACCCTCGGTGCGCGCTTCATCGTTCCCGATGTGCGCACCGCGACCGGCGATGATCTCGCGCTCGCGCACATCGTCGGCCGGCTCGTGCTCGCAACGCTCGAGCAATTCTTCTTCGTGCAGCAGGTGCGGCAAACCGCCAGTGCGGAAGAGCGTCTGCGCATCTCTCGTGAATTGCACGACGGCATCGTGCAGTCGCTCGCGGGTGTCGGGTTGCGCGTGCATGCATTGCGCTCGAAATTCGACGAGTCGTCCGAAGTCGCGGAGCAGTTGCGTCACGTGCAAACGGTGCTCGAGCACGATCAGCGCGAGCTGCGCACGATCGTCCGCGAGTTGCGTCCGCACGACACGCGTGATGCGCGAACGATCGTGACGCAGGAACTGCAGCGCATGCGCGAGCGCTTTCCGCTCGAGTGGGGACTGGAAGTCGAGGTCGAGAACGCGGTCGCGCCCGCGGGACTCACGTCGCGCGTTGCGCACGAGCTCTGTCGCATCGTCAATGAATCGCTGTCGAATGCAGCGCGGCATGGAGGTGCGTCGCGAGCGAGTGTCGGCGTCGCGAAGTCGAATGGTCACGTCGAGATTCGCGTGCGCGACAACGGTCGCGGATTCGCGTTCACGGGACGACACGATCTCGCGACGCTGGAGAAATCAGGTGAGGGTCCGCGCACGCTGAAGGAGCGTGTACGCAGTCTTGGCGGCGCGCTGGTGGTCGATTCGTCAAGCAGCGGCGCGACGATCGAAGTGAGTATTCCGGTGCAGGAGGAGGGTTGATGCCGATTCGTCTCGTGGTCGCGGACGATCATCCGTTCATCCTCGATGGTCTCGATCAGTTGTTTCGAGGCGAAGAGGATTGCGAGATCGTCGCGCGCTGTACGAATGGCCGCGATGCGCTGGCGGCGGTGGAGCGTTATCGACCGGATGTGTTGATTCTCGATGTGCGGATGCCGCAGATGGATGGCATTGAGCTGCTGCGAAAAATGCACGAGCGTCAGCTTGCAACGAAGGTCGTGCTGCTTACGGCATCGCTCGACGATGCGCGTTTACTCGAAGCATTTCGCTTAGGTGCTTCGGGTCTGGTCTTGAAAGAATCGGCGCCGCGATTATTGGTCCAGAGCGTTCGGCAGGTTGCGAACGGGGAGCAGAGCTGGAACGGAAAAGCGATCGCGGGCGCATTGCGACTCGTATTGCAGCGCGAGCAGGCCGTAGCGGCGGCATCGTCGACATTGACGCCGCGCGAGATCGAAGTGACGCGCATGGTCGCGACGGGATTGCGCAACAAGGAGATTGCACTGCGGCTCGATATCACCGAGGGAACGGTGAAATTTCATCTGCACAGCATTTATGAAAAGTTGCAGATCGACGGCCGGTACGCACTCATGTCCTACGCGCGCGATCACGGGATCGCATAATTGAGGTTAATCCTCATCCGGCCGCCCGCCGCCGAATTCGCGAATCGATCGATAGTGAATCTCGAAGTAATTCGCGGCAGCGCGTAATGCGCCATAAACAACCCACTCTTCGCTCTTCACAATGCCTTCCAATGGACGGCGCATGTGTGTGGGTAATTTAAACCGGCACCGCCGGCACAACGCGGTCCCTTCGGTTTTTTCGAGGCTGCACCGCGGACA
>JBQCJC010000223.1:0-20200 GCA_051953135.1 Thermoanaerobaculia bacterium
CTCGCCGGCATCGTCCTCGTCGTCGATCTCACCTCCGCGATCGATCCACGCTCCGCCGCGCCGTGGCGCCGGCAGGAAGACGATCTCAAATTCGTGCTCAGCGCATTGCGCTGGCTGCGCTTCGATCGTCTCGCGCGTCCCGATGCGATCGGCATGTCCACGAACATCGCCAGCCGCATCTCGACGTTGCCTCGCATCGACCAGCGCGTACTCGTGCTCTTCTCGAAAGCCGATCAACTTCCGAAATACACAACGCAATCGCCGCTCGACTTCGCGCGCAAACGACTGCCCGTGTTGCACGCCGCGCTCATGACGCACGCGCGTCGCTTCCGCTACGACTTCTGCAACACCATGATCAAAACCGACAGCGGCGATCAGGCCGTCGATCCGTGCGGCGTGCTGCTGCCGATGACGTGGCTGCTCGATCGCTCCTTCGCGTGGCTCCCGCAACTGCCGACGTCGATGATCGGGGGAGGCAAGTGAAGCGGCAGATTCAGTTTCCCGATCGCGTGTGGTTTCGCGCCGCGCTCGCACTGACCGTCGTGATCGCGATCGGTATCGCGTGGTGGTTTTACGCGCGCCAGCTCGCGAAGCGCAGCATCGAAGGCGCGCTTACCGATGGCGCGCGAGAAGAGCTGGCCGCGTTACAGGTGCCCGCGATGCGCACGGCCGAAGTCGAGCGCGGCTGGGTCGCCGAAGGATTTTCGAGCGAATATCTCGTCGCGCCTGTCGGTCCGATGCCGTGCGCCGCGGTTGCGGACGCGGTCTCGCCGTACGAACGCAACACGATTCAGGAAGCGATCGCCGCGGCGAATCAAACCGACGAAGACGTACGCATCGAGCAACTCGCCGCGATCAGCGATTCCGCGTCAGGCAACCTTTTGGTTGCACAAATGCTCGGCACCGCGTTGATCGAAGCCGGCCGTTATCCCGAAGCCGAGCGCGTACTGACGCAGGCACTCGAACTATCGCAGGAAGACGAGACGATCAACCGCGCGGCGCGCGTGAACACGTCGCTCGATCTCGACGATCGCGCGGTCTCCACCGTCATCCACGTGCATCACGCTCTCGGCGTCGCACGACTCTCGCAATCGTCCGCGGAGCCGCCGTGGGTCTCGCTGAAGAACGTGATCGGTTCCGTGAAACCGCTCGCACGCCGCCGCCTCCTCGGCACCACGCGCGGCGAGCCCGCATGGAGCCGCTTGCGCATCACCGCGCCCGGTTGCGCCGCGGGCGGCAACACTCGCGCGCTGTCCACGTATGACCTCTTCAACAACCTCGTGGTCGGCTACATGCGCGGAAAATTCACCGGCAGCGTTCGCGATCGCAGCAATGAGTTCACGCGTCGCAAAAAGACGTATCCGAACGGCGTGCATCGACTGCTGCTCGCGCAGGTCGAGCGTGCGCGCGCGAACAACTGGCAGAACGAAGCGCAGCTCTGGGCGCTGTCGAATGTCGAGCAGGTGCTCGACTTTCGCATGCCCGACGACGCGCGCCTCGCGTTCAACTCCGTGCAGATCATCGACTGGTGGACATCGGCGGAAAGTTGTCCTGCCGATGTCTGCACCGCCGAGTTGATGAGTGAGATTGCGAAGACGCGCGATCAGCTCGTCGAACAAATCTTTCGTCGCCGCAACGTCGATGACGAACAACGCGGCCCGTTCGCGCGCGGTGCGGTGCGCATGCTCGCGACGTCGTCACTCGATCGGGCACGCGTCGCCGATGCGGCGCGCTCGATGCGCGACTGGCTTCCGCCCGCGGAGCGCACCACGCTTGAAGATTTGCTGAACGCCGATGCCGCACGACGCGCGTTGCCGCACTACTTGTTCGCGCCGCCCGCGGAGAATGATCCGAAAGAAGAGCCGCCGTACGCGAAGCTCGGACCGCGCGCCGACAAATGGCGCACCGCGGCGATGAGCGATGTTGCGGCCGTTGCCGCGAAGTGGGCGTCGCAACGTCCGCCGAACGAACAGAGCGCCGCGCTCATCGCCATTCGACAACTTCTCGGCGGCGCCGAAGCTCCGCGGGAATTGAAGGATCTCGAACAGCAACGCTCGTGGCTCGATCGCATGCGCATGCGCGTCGTTGCGTCGCGAACGTGGTGGGCTTTCGTCGCGATTGTGATCGGCGCGCTCGTGTGGTTCGTGCTCGTCTGGATTCTCGTGCACGTGCGCGAGGCGCTGCTGCTGCGCGTGTCGCTCTACAACGTCGAGCACGATTCGATCGCGGCAGGAGATCCGGAGTCGCGTCGATGACGTTGCTGAACTGGACCAGCGTGTTGCTGCTCGTCGGCCCGATCGCGTTGCTCGTCTTCGCGTTTCGCAAACGCGATGCGCGTACGCCCGCGACGTTCGCGACGCTGCTCGCGATCTACGTGCTCGGCGCGGCCGCGCCGCTCGTGTTCGCGTTTCTGTGGCGTCTCGATGCCACGCGCGTTGCGATCGAATTGCACGGCATCGCGTTCCGCACGAATACCGCGGAGCTGCGCAAGGAAGTGCGCGAGCGTCGTCCGAACAGCGGGCGCATCGTCATCGGCGATCGTTCTACGCGTCGCACGCGCACGCAGCAACGCTCGTTCGGAACGCTCGTGTTCGCACCCGCGAAGACGAACGGCAAAGGCACGCTGCGCATCGAATTGCCGCCGCGCACGCAACGCGCGGGACTCATCTCGACGGACGTGCACGGCATCCTCGGCGCCGAAGTCCTGCAGGACGGCGATCAACTCTGCATCAACGGTTCGTGCTGGACGTACGACGACGACGTCTTCACGACGGCCAGTGGAGCGGCGGGCTCGAACGACAATCGGCGGGCTGAGAGCCCGCCGCTCCATGTCGAGATTCCCGCGCGCAAATCCGAATTGCCCGGAACCGACATCAGCGTTCCGTTGCCATTCGCGAAGCCGATCACCGCGGGACTGCGCACGTGGTCCGTCGATTTCCTCGCGCATCAAACCGGCGCCGTTGCATCGGAACGGCGCGTGCGCTCGTTCCTCTGTCATTCGAGTCCCGGCGCGAAGTTGCGACTGGTGAGTCTCGATGACGACGTCACGCTCGTGCGCAACGGCGCGCGCGTGAACACGCCATCGGCGTTCGACGTCGATGACAACGCGCGCATCGCGTTCTACTCGCTGCCCGGCGAGTCCGCGCAGTTCGCCGCGCCCGGCATCGCCGAACGGCGCAGCGTCGTGTATCGCGCGGGCGCACGCAGCTTCGTGCTCGATCTCGATACGCCGGAGATTCACACGCTGACGATGAGCGAGCTGAACGCGCTCGAGATTGCGTCAGGCAAAGGCGTGACGAAAACGAAAGTCGCACTCGCGATGGGCGATGCGGAGCTCGTCGATCGCAGTCTCTACTTCGCGGGACTCAGCGAATCGGTCGCGGTCGAATCGAATGCACTGCTCGAGCTCTCGCGATTCTTCCCGCGTGACTTCGCGTCGTCGTTCCGCATCCTCTCGCCGCGCGGACCGATCGATGGACAACTCGGCGGCGTGCAATGGATCGGCTCCACCGATCTCGCGGCCGTGCGTCTCGATGTGTTGCGTCCACCGCTGCTGTTGCTGCTGATCGGACTCGTGCTGCTCGTCTTCAAAGCCAGCGCTGCGTCGGCCGCGCGCTTCACGACTTCACAAGCATTGATGGCGGGCGCGCTCGAACTGCTGTGCGGCGCCCGTTTGCTGATGGGTTATCGCGTCTGGTCGATGCCGCCGCACAAACTCGAAGCCGCGGAGCTCGCGACCGTGGCGTGGATGGCGTTGCCGTGGATCTTTCTCGCCGCGTGCGTTCCGGTTCGCGCGTTGCGCGAATGGCGCGATACACGCGCGAGCGCCACACCGGCATTCGCAGGCTTGCTGTTCTCCGCGATGTTCTGCGTGCGCGCGGTCGAAGGTCCGACGAAATGGATCTGGGTGCTGTGCCACGTGCTCGCGATCGTGGCGGTGTTGTTCCGTGCCGAAGAAATCCGCGCGCGGCTCGCTGAATTCGCGAAGAAAACGCGCGAGCAAACGTCGCGCATCAAACGCTTCGAGCCCGAGCTCACGCCGATCGTGTTGTGCGCGCTGCTGTTCACGATCGTGCGCGTCGCGCTCCTCGCATTCGGCTGGAAAGAATCCGCATCCCTCGGCGTGCGCGTCTCGCTGAGCGTGATTCACATTCCCGCCGCGGCGATTCTGCAAGGCTTCTTCTTGTGGCGCACGTGGCAGCGCGTGCAGAAAAACGGCCGCCTGCTGCGCGCCGATCTGCTGACCGCGCTCGCGATTCTGCTGTTCGTGTGGCTGATTCCCGCCGCGGCCACGAGCGATGTCGGACTCGCGCTCCTCAACGTGCCGCTGTTCGTGTTGATCCTGCTCGCGATCAGCCGTCATGCGGACGAACGCGCCGGCCGCTGGATTCCGCGCACGCTCGTTACCGTGATCGTGTTGCTGCTCGCGGGCGCTCCGCTACTGCGCTTGTTCCTCCCATTGTTTGCGAGCGATGAACGACTGCTGTCGTTCGCATCCGATTCGAACTTCGCGCGCGTGCTGCATTTCGCCGCGCCGGAACGATTGCAGGAGATGGCCACGAAACGCGGCGAGAGTCTCGCGATCACGTCGGCGATTTTGCAGAGCTACATCAGCTCCGGTTTCTTCGGCCGCGGCTACGGTCATTCCGAGGTGAGCGTGCATCTCGGCGATACCGCGTTGCGCGATTTCGCACCCGCGGTCTTCATCGCCGCGGAGTGGGGACTCGCCGGCACGATCGCGATGCTCCTCATCTATCTATTGTTCGCGATCGTCGCCAGCGACTGGCTGCCGTGGACCGGCTTCGATGCGCATCCCGGTCCCGCGATCGCATTCGTCGCCGCCGCCACGATCGCGGTGTCGAGCATCTACATGATTCTCGCCAATCACGAACTGCTGCTGCTCACCGGCAAGAACATGTACCTCTTCGGACTCGACTCCGCCGGCGATGTGATCGAAGTGATCGTGTTGATTCTGCTCATCGCGTACGGCTCGAGCATCACGCGCGAAGACGAGCGCGCGATTACGTACGGAGGCTACGCATGACGCCGCGCGGCAAGACGCTGCTCACGATCGCGTTCGTCATCACGATCGCGCTGCTGTGGTGGCGGCAACGCAACGAGCCGCTGTCGTACTACTCGTCGCGCAGCTACGTGCAGCGCACGAACGATCTGATTCAGCGCGGCGCATTGCGTTTCGATTGCGCGAGCGATGCGATTCGACTCACCGATCGTGCAAGCGATGCGGAGCGCGAATGGTTCTCCGCGAGCTATCTCCAAAGCGACGTCGAGTTGTTCAATCGTAATCGCGAGTTGTTCGGACATTTCTTTCTCGTGAGCGATTGCGAGTTGCGCGAGATCAATCCGTTTCTGCGCACCATTCGTTTGCCGTTCGCGAAGCCGACGCAATGGCGCGGCAGCATCGAGTACTCCGGTCCCGGTTCCGATGCAACGCTCGTCTCGGCGAAAGGCCGCACGCTCTCGATCGAGCGCAGCACGCCGGACGTTCCACTGCGTGATGCACGCACGCGCGTTGGCGCGAACGACAGTCTCAGCGCGAACGTCGTGCATCTCGATTTCAGCGGCGGTGGCGAAACACCGGGCGTCGAGGTGCACAGCGTCGAAGGAAACGCGATCGTCGAGCAGCGCGTGAAGCGCGGCCAGGCCGCGGAGGTTCGTCTCCTCGGCAACGCGGTGAATGAAGGTCGCATCGCGAAACTCGAATCGGGCGACTGGCTGCATCTCTCCGCCGAATCGCCGTCGTCGGTCTCCGAAACATTTCTGTACAGCGGCGAGCGTCGTTACGAGCGCCTGAGCATGATTCGCACGCGCAACGCGACGAAGCAGCGTGTGTACACCGAGGACGATCCGCTGCTGCAGTGGGTTGGCGGCGATCAGGGCGAGGAGATGCTCACGTTCGGCGAGGCGCTCGCTCGCAGCGTGACGAACGCGATCGAACAGCTCGACGATAAACGCGCGGATGAGTTGCGCGCATCGTTCGACGTGCAACTGAGCATCGATCGTTCGTTGCAATCACGACTCGATGCCGCGCTCGCGGAGTATTCGAATCGTCTCGTGAATGACGTCGCGGCCGGTGCTCCGTTCGCGGCATCGGTCACGGTGATGAACGGCAAGACCGGTGAAGTGCTCGCGGCCGCGAGTTATCCCGGCGAGAGTGATCTCGATGCGATGAGTGGCGTGTCCGAGGACGAACGTCGTCGTTTGCTCGTGAATCACAATTTCAAACGACATCCAATCGGCTCGATCGGCAAACCGTTCTTCTATGCGGCGACCGCAACGCGTCATCCGTTCCTCATGGACTTGACGGTCGAGCCGCACGCGCCGCTCGAACGTCCTGACGGCGGCGAAGGGGAGCGCGAGGATCTGCAATTCTTCCTCGGCCGCGATTACAAGCTCTGGCCGCACGCCGATCGTCCGATGGACATGGAGTCGGCGATCGAGCGCTCGTGCAACAAATTCACGATCGAACTGGCGACGCTCGCACTCGCGGCGCCGCGCGACCTGCAGGAACGCACGCTCACTCGTCCGCTCACGGAAGTATTTGCGCGACAACCGAACGTCACGTGGCCGAAGCCGGGCACGACGATCAACGGTCCACGCATCCATGGTCAACTCGTTGACTTTCCGGTCAGCCTCGGCGTGTACATGAAGGACGACGGCAAGCCCGTGCCCGCGAAGGAAGACACGACGGCGGTGATCACGCCCGGCACGCTCGATCGCATCGACGAAGCGCCGTTCTTCGAAGCGTTCGGTGATCTCACCGGCGTGCGCACGTACGCGGGCGTCGATGCGCCGAACGCGCCGAAGGCCGGCAACGACGCGCTGACGCGCACGACGTTGCATTACGACCTGCGTCCGTGGTCGAAGCTGCTCGCGGTGCTGATGGAGAATCAGGACGAGACACACGCGTGGAAAGTGCGCGCGGCGCTGCAATCGGTCTCGCCGGAGCGCGTGAATCTCTCGCTCAACCAGGTCAATCAACTTCGCACGGAGCTCGTCAGTCTGCTCCTCGGCGGCTCGACTTCGCAGTGGACCAACGTGCAACTCGCCGAGGCGGTGTCACGTCTCGTCACGGGTCGTCAGATCGAAGCGTCGATGGTGCACACGATCCGGCCGCGCAAAGAACGTGCGGAAGAACAACCGTTTGTCGCGCCACCGCATCTTTCGCCGCAGACGATTTCACCGGAAGCGCGTGCGACGGTTTTGCGTGGGATGAAACGCGTCATTCTCGGCGCGCAGGGCACCGCGAAGCCGATGGCCACGCGCGTGCACGAGCTCGAACAGCAATTCCCCGGATTCAACGTCGCGATTTTTTCGAAGACCGGTTCACCGACGGTGCAACGCCCCGAGAGCAAACCGACCGGCGAGATCCTGCGCGCGCTCGTGCGTCGCGGAGCGTTGTTCTACGACGGACGACAACTCGTCGTCGCGACGGATCGCAAGTCCGCACCGGTGCCGTACGCCGCACGCGGCACCGCGGGCCGGACGCGATTCATCAATGCACTCACGCGCGCTGCACGCATCGCCGCACGACAGACAGGACGTCCTGCAACGCCGCGCACGATCTCGCGACTCGCGTCGTACGCCGATCGTTTCACGCGTTATCGCACGCAACTCGTGTTCGATGCGCCCGCGAACGTGCGATTGAGCGAAGCGACGTCGTTGCCGATTCATGTCGTCGCCGGCTCGCTCGTGCTCAATCGCGATCACTCGATCTTCGATCCTGTGCAGCAGGCGGACAGCAGCGCCGCGTACGTGATGTCGATCGTGAAGTGGCGCGGCACTGGTGACGTGCCGACGCCCGAAGAGTTGGATCAACCCGATGCGCGCGTGATCACCGCGACGTTCTATCTCGACATCGGACCGGGCAGCGCGGTGGCGGTGGAACTGGCGCGCACGCTCGTTCCGCAACTCGAACCATTGTTGCGATGAAGTTCGTCGCTGTTCTGCTGCTCGCGATTCAACTTGCCGACTTTCGTCGCGCGGGCATCGCGACTGCCGATCGCGCATCGACGAACGCACCGAAGACACCACTGCTGATTCCGATGTCCGCGTTCCCGACGCAATCGCGTCCGCGCACGCGATCGTTTTTTCGAACGCCGATGTATGAAGACGCGGTGTTGCTCGCGGTGACGGGAACGCGTCGCACGCGCGTTCCGATCGCTCGCGACTTCGCGCGCTTGTGGCGTCGCGCCGCGCCATCGCAACGCATCTACATCGCGTTCTCACGTCGCGACCTTGCGTCGACGAACGCAATTCGCCGCACGCTCGAACGCCGCGGCTATCACTGCTTCATCTATCTTCCGCACTCGAAGTGGGCCGACCCGATCGACGTCGCGCGCTACCTCCGCGAATCGCCGAATCGCTTCGTGCTCGATTCGAAAAACGCGCGCGCCGCGAATGGAGTGCGCATCGAATCTCACGCCTCACGCAAAGCGAATTGTTGCCGCCGCTGCTACTACGTGAACGACATCCTCGCAATGTGCGATGCGGTGCGTTGCGGCACGGAGTGCGCGAAGGCACGGGGAGGGTAGACGCCACAAACGCGCGCCAGTGGTGTCTCTTCCATGCGAGGAGACCTTCATGACGACCAACATCCCCGCCAAAGCTGCCGATCGCCTTTCCACCGGCCTCAAACGCTTCGCTCCCATCCTCGCCGCGGCGAAGTCGCGCGATGTGAATGAATCCGACACGTCGATGATCGTGACGGACTTGCTCGCGGAGGTGTTTGGGTACGACAAGTACAGCGAGGTCACGCGCGAGCTGGCGATTCGCGGCACGTATTGCGATCTCGCGACGCGCATTGACGGTCAGTTCCAGATGCTGATCGAAGTGAAAGCGATCGGACTCGAGTTGAAAGATCATCACGCCAAGCAGGCGGTCGATTACGGCGCAAATCAAGGCATCGAGTGGGTCGCGCTGACGAATGGCCATCTCTGGAAGGTCTTTCGCGTCATCTTCGCGAAGCCGATCGATCAGGAGCTCGTTCTCGACATCGATCTGCTCGCACTCAATCCGAAGAACGCGAGCAATCTCGAAAGCCTCTTCCTCCTCACGCGCGAAAGCATGCTCAAGTCGGGGCTCTACGCGTACCACGATCATCTGCAAGCCACGAACAAGTTCTATCTCGCCGCGGTCGTGCTCAGCGATCCGGTGCTGGAGACGGTGCGTCGCGAGTTGCGCCGCGTCTCCGATGCGAAGGTCGAGCTCGACGAATTGCGCGAGGCGTTGAGGCAGGAAGTGATCAAGCGCGAAGTCATCGAAGGGGAGAAGGCCGATGGCGCGCGCAAGAAGGTCGCGAAGGCGGCCAACAAGATGTTGCGTGTGCTGAAAAAAGAAAAAGACGACGACGCGGATGCGATCACGTCATCGCCGGTTGTTCCGCCGGCTTCGTGATCACTTCATCCACTTGCCGGTGAGCTTGTCGTTCGTCGCGCTGATGCGTTGCCATTCCTCGATGGCGGCATCGGCGCAATCGCATTGCGCGTCCGCGAGCTGCTCGTAAATGAGCCGCACATCGATGGCATCGGGTGCGGCTCGTCGCACGATGAGTTTCTCCGTGCGGATGTCGCCGAACTTGTGTTCGACATCGACGATGCGCTGCTGCTTCGTATCGAGCAGCACCGCGACGAGGCCATCGAATTGCGGGCGTCCCGTTTTCGCGAAGAGCAGCAGCACGCGATCCGATTCGATGTCGACGGCCGTGAGCGCACTGCAGCGATTCGGGATCTTCGTCAGCGGACCGCGCGGCAAATACAGATCGAGATCGATCGGCACTTGCAGTTCTTTTTCACCGAACGCGATCGTGACGGTCATGTCGTCCGAGTACGCATCACCACTCTTCGATGCGAACGACACGGCAAAGCCATCGCAGCGCTCGTGAAAATTCGGATCGGGATCGGATTGGCCGAGCGCAGCGAACGCGAAGAGCAACACGAGCGCGAGACGGGAAAGCATGGTTCGAGTATCGGCGTGCAATCGCGCAACAGCAAGAGCATGGAGGTGCGGCGTTACGCGACCGCCGCTGCAACGACGCGATTGCGGCCGCCGTCTTTCGCGCGATAGAGCATCTCGTCGACGCGGGCCGCGAGATGTTGCAGCGCGTCTTCGCCTTCCCATTGCGCGACGCCGAGGCTGATGGTGAGTTCAAGAGAGGGATCGATGTCGTGACAATCGATCTCGACCACCGCGTTGCGCACGCGCTCCGCAACCGCCACCGCACCTGCTGCGTTTGTAGCAGGTAACACGATCATGAATTCTTCGCCGCCGGTGCGACCGATCGTGCCCTCGTTGCCAACGGCGCGACTCGCGGCGTCGCCCACGCGTTGCAGCACGCGATCGCCCGCGGCGTGGCCCCACGTATCGTTCACGCGCTTGAAGAAATCTACGTCGAACGCGATGAGCGAGAACGGTTCGCGCGTCGCGATCGCATGTGCGAGTGCGGACTCGGTGACGGTCATGAACTGGCGGCGATTCGGCAGTCGCGTGAGATCGTCGGTCATCGCGATGGTGCGCAGTCGGAACATGAAGTACGCGAGCGCCGCGATGATCAGCGCGCCGAGGATGAGCGTGGTGGTTTGCAATCGACGGATGCGTTGCGCGGTCTCGTTGTCGCGCAGCAGCGAGCGATTCTCCTGCTCCTTCTTCTCCGCATCGAATTGCACGCGCAGGCGCGAGGTGTGCTCTTCGCGCAAGCGCTCCGCAAGTTCGCGCTGCAACGCCGCGTGGCGCGTGCGCGCTTCGTATGCCTCGCGCCACCGGTTCGCCGCCGCATAAGCAAGCGCAAGCTCGTCCTCGGTCTTCTCGAGATAACGCGGATTGTCCTGCCGCGCGTAGTACGCGCGCGTGGCTTCGAGATCCGCGATCGCCTCGTTCGTGTTGCCCGCGCGACGATGCACGATGCCGCGCGACTGCCGCACCATCGCCGTGCCTTCGACGTCGCGAATCGATTGCAATGTCGCCAGCGCTTCATTGAGCATCGTCAACGCTTCGTCCGTGCGTCCCTGCTTGCCGAGGACGACGCCGATGGAACGCTGGACGTACGCGACTTGATCGGTGCGTCCGAGTTGCCGCTCCGTTGCGAGCGCGCGGCGAAACCACGACTCCGCGGTGACGAGATCGCTCTTGCGCTCGTACGTCGCGCCGATGTTGTAGAGCGTGTCCGCAACGCCGGGCCGCTCTCCCGCGCGTTCGTATTGCGGCAGGAGTTGCAGGTAGTACTCGATCGCGCGGTCGTATTGTCCGACCTTCTCGTCGGCGTACATGTTCGCGATCGCCTCCAGCGCCATGCGCTGCCGCTTCGCGTCCTGGATCGCGACCGCGAGGTCGTATGCACGCTGGAGCGAAACGAAGGCTTCGTTCATCTCACCGCGCGCATAGAGCACGTGCCCGAGGGACACCTGCGCTTCGATGGTCGCGGCGCGGTCGCCCTGCTTTTCCGCGAGTGCACGCGCCTGACGAAACAGCGCGGCTGCATCTTTGTAACGCCCCTCGCGCTCCGCCGTCGCGCCGCGCGTCATGAGTACGTCGAGCGATTGCGCGCTTGCGGGAATCGCGAGGACGAGCAGCAGCACGACGAAGGCGCGGCGATGCACGAGGTCGAGTATGGAGCGCAGGTCAGTCCGCGGCAACGGATTCGTCCCCTGCGTCTTTGACTACGCGGGTTTGCTTCGGGTGGTAGAGAAGCGCGGGAAGCGCGATGGCTCGTGAGAACATGATTCCGCGAGGAGATCGAGACGGTTGAGTAGTGAGTTGATCCTGTATCGAACGGAAGATGGGCGAACGCGAATCGAGTGCAGATTCGAAGACGAAACGATCTGGCTCTCGCAACTCCAACTCGCGGAGCTTTTCCAGACGACCGTCGCGAACATCAATCTCCACCTCAAATCGATCTACGAAGACGGTGAAGCTGACGCGCAGGCAACTATTAAGTCTTACTTAATAGTTCGATCTGAGGGAGATCGTCAGGTTTCGCGCGAGGTCCTCCACTACAGCCTGCCTGCCATTCTCTCGGTCGGGTATCGCGTTCGCTCGCCGCGAGGTACGCAATTCCGTCAGTGGGCGACAGCTCGTCTTGAAGAGTTTCTCGTCAAAGGATTCGTTCTCGATGACGAACGGCTGAAGAATCCGCCCGGTCCGGGCGTGCCTGATTACTTCGACGAACTGCTCGAGCGCATTCGCGACATTCGTGCGAGCGAGCGGCGTATGTATCTACGAGTGCGAGACATTCTCGCGCTCGCCACCGACTACGATCCTCGTGAAGCCGATGCGCAGCGCCTCTTCCAGGTCGCGCAGAACAAACTGATTTTTGCGGCGACCGGCAAGACCGCGCCGGAGTTGATCGCACAGCGTGCGGACGCTTCGGCGCCGAACATGGGATTGACCACCTGGAAGGGTGATGTCGTGCGCAAAGCCGACGTCACGGTCTCGAAGAACTATCTGCACGAAGACGAGATCGGCGAGCTGAATCGAATCGTGGTGATGTTCCTCGACTTCGCCGAGGATCAGGCACGGCGACGGAAGCAGATTTTCATTCGTGATTGGGAAGCCCGTCTCGATGACTTCCTCCGCTTCAATGAGCGCGCGGTGCTGGCGAATGGCGGCGCGATGAGTCGTGACGATGCGGATCGTCACGCGCATGAGGAGTACGCGCGCTTTGAAGAACGGCGTCGTCATAACGCCGAAGTGCAGGGCGAAGTCGATGCGATGCGCGTGCTCGAAGATGCGGGACGTAGTGTCGAGCGCTTGAAGAAGAAGTAAACGCTCTCTCTCTTCCGCCCCCTCCTGCCGCCCTCAGCCATTCCCGGCAAGGCACTTGCATTTCGCGAGGCACCAAGACTGATCTCTCCGGCAGAGTTTGCTGGAGCCGTCCGCCTGCACGCTTCAACAAACAAACTCAATATCCCAGAGAGGGGAAACCGCGGTTATGACGACCATTGGTGTCGATAAGGCCACGGAGTATGGGCCCAAAGACTTCGAGCGCCTGCTCTTGCGCGCGCTCACTTCGATGAAGAAGGGCGACTTTTCCGTTCGCATGCCGGTGGAGTTCACGGGCGTGCAGGGAAAAATTGCCGACACGCTCAACGACATCCTCGATCTCAACGAGCGCACCGCCTCGGAGATCGAGCGCATCTCGACCGTCGTCGGAAAAGAGGGCAAGCTCAATCAGCGCGCCCAGATCCCCGGCAGCGCGGGCCAGTGGAACGTGATCAACGAATCAGTCAACAACTTGATCACTGACCTCGTGCAGCCGACGAACGAGATCGCGCGCGTCATCGGCGCCGTCGCCAAAGGCGATCTCACGCGCACGATGGCCATCGAGTTCGACGGTCGTCCGCTCAAGGGCGAGTTTTTGCGCACGGCGAAAACCGTCAACACGATGGTCGCGCAGCTCGCGTCGTTCGCATCCGAGGTCACGCGCGTGGCGCGCGAAGTCGGTACCGAAGGAAAACTCGGCGGCCAGGCCGACGTCAAAGGCGTCTCCGGTACGTGGAAAGACTTGACCGAGTCCGTGAACATGATGGCGAGCAATCTCACCGCGCAGGTGAGAAACATCGCCGACGTCACCACCGCCGTTGCGAACGGCGACCTCTCGAAAAAGATCACCGTCGAAGTGCGCGGCGAGATCCTCGAGCTGAAGAACACGATCAACGTCATGGTCGATCAGCTCCGATCCTTCGCGTCGGAAGTGACGCGCGTTGCGCGTGAAGTCGGATCGGAAGGAAAGCTCGGCGGACAAGCGGACGTGCAAGGCGTCAGCGGCACGTGGCGCGATCTCACCGACTCCGTGAATTACATGGCCTCGAACCTGACGAATCAGGTTCGCAACATCGCTGCAGTCACCACCGCCGTTGCGAACGGCGACCTCTCGAAGCAGATCACCGTCGATGCACGCGGCGAGATTCTCGATCTCAAGGAAACGATCAACACGATGGTGGACCAGCTTCGGTCCTTCGCATCGGAAGTCACGCGCGTCGCGCGCGAGGTCGGCACCGAAGGAAAACTCGGCGGCCAGGCGGAAGTGAAGGGCGTCTCCGGCACGTGGAAAGACTTGACGGATTCGGTCAACTACATGGCCGCGAATCTCACGTCGCAGGTGCGCAACATCGCCGAGGTCACGACCGCGGTTGCGAACGGCGATCTGTCGAAGAAGATCACCGCCGAAGCGCTAGGCGAAATCCTCGAGCTGAAGAACACGATCAACACGATGGTCGATCAGCTTCGCGCATTCGCATCCGAAGTGACGCGCGTCGCGCGTGAGGTCGGCACCGAAGGACGACTCGGTGGTCAGGCGGAAGTGCCCGGCGTTGCGGGAACGTGGAAAGACCTCACGGATTCCGTGAACGCAATGGCCGGCAATCTCACCGCGCAGGTGCGCAACATCGCCGAGGTCACGACCGCGGTCGCGATGGGCGATCTGTCGAAGAAGATCACCGTCGATGTGCGCGGCGAGATTCTCGAGTTGAAGAACACGATCAACACGATGGTCGATCAGCTCAACTCCTTCGCCGCGGAAGTCACGCGCGTGGCGCGGGAAGTCGGTACCGAAGGAAAACTCGGTGGCCAGGCGGAAGTGAAGGGCGTCGCCGGTCCGTGTAAAGACTTGACGGACTCGGTCAACTCGATGGCCGGCAATCTCACCGCGCAAGTGCGCAACATCGCGGAGGTGACCACGGCCGTCGCACTCGGCGATCTGTCGCGCAAGATCACCGTCGATGTGCGCGGTGAAATCCTCGAGCTGAAGAACACGATCAACACGATGGTCGATCAGCTCTCCGCGTTCGCATCGGAAGTCACGCGCGTCGCGCGCGAGGTCGGTACGGAAGGACGACTCGGCGGTCAGGCCGAAGTGCCGGGTGTTGCAGGAACGTGGAAAGACCTCACCGATTCCGTGAACGCGATGGCCGGCAACCTCACCGCGCAAGTGCGCAACCTCGCCGAGGTGACGACCGCGGTCGCACTCGGCGATCTGTCGCGCAAGATCACCGTCGATGTGCGCGGCGAAATCCTCGAGCTGAAGAACACCATCAACACCATGGTGGATCAGCTGAACTCCTTCGCGGCGGAAGTCACGCGAGTCGCGCGAGAAGTCGGTACGGAAGGAAAGCTCGGCGTCCAGGCGGAAGTCCGTGGCGTCGCCGGTACGTGGAAGGACTTGACCGACTCGGTCAATGCGATGGCCGGCAATCTCACCGTGCAGTTGCGTGACGTCTCCGGCGTCGCGACGGCAATCGCCAGCGGCGATCTCACGCGCAAGATCACGGTCGATGTGCGCGGCGAGATTCTGCAGATCAAAGAAACGATCAACACGATGGTCGATCAGCTTTCGGCGTTCGCGTCGGAAGTCACGCGCGTGGCGCGCGAGGTCGGCACGGAAGGCATGCTCGGTGGTCAGGCCGAGGTGAAGGGCGTCGCGGGAACGTGGAAGGACCTCACGGACTCGGTGAACTCGATGGCCTCGAATCTCACCGGCCAGGTGCGCAACATCGCCGAGGTCACGACCGCGGTTGCGAACGGCGACCTGTCGAAGAAGATCACGGTCGAGGTCAAAGGCGAGATCCTCGAGCTGAAGAACACCATCAACGTGATGGTGGATCAGCTCCGCTCGTTCGCGGCCGAGGTAACGCGCGTGGCGCGTGAAGTCGGCACCGAAGGAAAACTCGGCGGCCAGGCCGACGTGCAAGGCGTCTCCGGTACGTGGAAAGACTTGACCGATTCGGTCAACTACATGGCCGCGAATCTCACCGCACAAGTTCGCAACATTGCGGACGTCACCACCGCCGTTGCGAACGGCGATCTGTCGAAGAAGATCACGGTCGACGTCAAAGGCGAAGTCCTCGAGCTGAAGAACACGATCAACTCGATGGTCGATCAGCTCAACTCCTTCGCGTCGGAAGTCACGCGCGTGGCGCGCGAGGTCGGCGTCGAAGGAAAGCTCGGCGGTCAGGCGCAGGTGAAGGGCGTTGCAGGCACGTGGAAAGACCTCACCGACAACGTCAACATGATGGCCAGCAATCTCACCGCGCAGGTGCGAAACATCGCGCAGGTCACGACGGCCGTTGCGAACGGCGATCTGTCGAAGAAGATCACCGTCGAGGTGCGCGGCGAGATTCTCGAGCTGAAAGACACGATTAACGTCATGGTCGATCAGCTCAACTCCTTCGCCGCGGAAGTCACGCGCGTCGCTCGCGAAGTCGGTACGGAAGGACGACTCGGCGGACAGGCGGAAGTGCGCGGCGTCTCCGGTACGTGGAAAGACTTGACGGATTCGGTCAACTCGATGGCGTCGAATCTGACCGCGCAGGTGCGCAACATCGCGGAGGTGACGACCGCGGTCGCACTCGGTGATCTGTCGAAGAAGATCACCGTCGATGTGCGCGGCGAGATCCTCGAGCTGAAGAACACGATCAACACGATGGTCGATCAGCTCAACTCGTTCGCGTCGGAAGTCACGCGCGTGGCGCGCGAGGTCGGCACCGAAGGACGACTCGGCGGTCAGGCGCAGGTGAAGGGCGTCTCCGGCACGTGGAAAGACTTGACGGACAACGTCAACATGATGGCCAGCAATCTCACCAATCAGGTGCGCAACATCGCGCAGGTGACGACGGCCGTCGCGAACGGCGATCTGTCGAAGAAGATCACGGTCGACGTCAAGGGCGAGATCCTCGAGCTGAAAGACACGATCAACACGATGGTGGATCAGCTCAACTCGTTCGCGTCGGAAGTCACGCGCGTGGCGCGCGAGGTCGGCACGGAAGGAAAGCTCGGTGGTCAGGCGCAGGTGAAGGGCGTTGCCGGCACGTGGAAGGATCTGACCGACAACGTCAACATGATGGCGAGCAATCTCACGTCGCAGGTGCGCGGGATCGCGCGCGTCGTGACCGCGATCGCGAAAGGCAATCTGAAGCAGAAGCTCGCGGTCGAGGCACGAGGCGAGATCGCGGAGCTGGGCGACACGATCAACGACATGATCGAGACGCTCGCGACGTTCGCCGATCAGGTCACAACCGTGGCGCGCGAAGTCGGCGTCGAAGGTCGCCTCGGCGGTCAGGCCAACGTGCCGGGCGCCGCCGGAACGTGGCGCGATCTGACGGACAACGTCAATCAACTCGCCGCGAATCTCACCACGCAGGTGCGCGCGATCGCGGACGTCGCCACGGCCGTGACGAAGGGCGATCTCACGCGCAACATCACGGTAGAAGCGCAGGGCGAGCTCGCCGCACTCAAAGGCAACATCAACGAGATGATCCGCAATCTGCGCGAGACCACGCAGCGCAATGCGGAGCAGGACTGGTTGAAGACGAACCTCGCGAAGTTCACGCGCATGATGCAGGGACAGAAGAACCTGCAGACGGTGTCGCAGATGATTCTCAGCGAGCTCGCGCCGGTCGTCGGCGCGGCGCACGGCGTGTTCTACACGATGGATTCGTCGGCGTCCGAGCCGGTGCTCAAACTCGCGGCGACGTACGCGTATCGCGAGCGCAAGCATCTCAACAAGGAGTTCCGCATCGGCGAGTCGCTCGTCGGTCAGGCCGCGTTCGAGAAGCAGCGCATTCTCATCACGAACGCGCCCGATGATTACGTGCACATCAACTCGGGCCTTGGCGAGGCGAAGCCGCTCAACATCATCGTGCTGCCGATCGTGTTCGAAGGCTCGGTGCTCGCGGTGATGGAGCTGGCGAGCTTCAGCAAATTCACCGAGACCTATCAGTCATTACTCGATCAGCTCACCGAATCGATCGGCGTCGTGCTCAACACGATCCAGGCGAACATGCGCACGGAAGAGTTGCTCACGCAGTCGCAATCGCTCGCCGAGGAATTGCAGGCCCAGCAGGAAGAGCTCACCGAAACGAACAAGCGCCTCGAATCGCAGGCGAAATCGCTGCAGGCATCGGAAGAGCTGCTCAAACAGCAGCAGGAAGAATTGCAGCAGACGAACGAAGAGCTCGAAGAAAAAGCGCGACTGCTCACGGCGCAGAACGAAGAGGTCGAGCAGAAGAATCGCGAAGTCGAGAACGCGAAGCGGCAGCTCGAAGAGAAGGCGAGACAGCTCGCGCTCACGTCGAAATACAAATCCGAGTTCCTCGCGAATATGTCGCACGAGTTGCGCACGCCGCTCAACTCGCTGCTCATTCTCGCGAAGCTGCTTGGTGATAACCCCGAGGGAAATCTCAGCGACAAGCAGGTCGACTTCGCGAAGACGATTCACTCGTCGGGACAGGACCTGCTCACGCTCATCAACGACATCCTCGATCTGTCGAAGATCGAGAGCGGCATGATGACGGTCGCGCTGTCGGACGTTTCGTTCAAAGAGATCGCGGACCTTTCGGAGCGCACGTTCCGGCAGATCGCCGACGACAAGAACCTCTCGTTCGAGATTCAGCCCGCGGAGAATCTGCCGCCGTCGATTCACACCGATCCGACGCGGTTGCAGCAGGTGCTCAAGAATCTTCTCGGCAACGCGTTCAAGTTCACGGAGAAGGGCGGCGTGACGCTGCGCATGGAGACGGCGCTGAGTGGCTGGTCGCCGGGACACGACGTGCTCGATCGTGCGTCGAGCGTCATCGCGTTCAGCGTGATCGATACCGGCATCGGCATCTCCGAAGACAAGCAGCGCATCATCTTCGAAGCGTTCCAGCAGGCCGATGCCTCGACGACGCGCAAGTTCGGCGGCACGGGTCTCGGCTTGTCGATCAGTCGCGAGATCGCGCGACTCCTCGGCGGCGAGATCGCCGTGTCGAGCGAGCCCGGCGTCGGATCGACGTTCACGTTGTTCCTGCCGAACACCTACGCCGCGCAGGCCGTACGTCGCGAGCGCCGCGAGGTTCCGCGCGATCTGTTCTCGACGACGCCGATGCCGTTCGAGTCTTCGCCATCGGAACCGCAGTCGATCGAATCGTCGATTACGGCTGCGATGGAGTTGCCGGACACGAGCACGCCGAGCGAAGAGCCGCAGGTCGTGATCGTTGAAGAGCAGGTGCCGGATGATCGCGACACGATCTCTGCCGGCGATCGCAGCGTGCTGATCGTCGAAGACGACGTGACGTTCGCGCGCATCCTGCTCGACATGGCGCGCGAGAAGGGATTCAAAGGCATCGTCGCGACGCGCGGCGAAACCGCGATCAATCTCGCCAAACGTTATCGTCCCGATGCGATCACGCTCGACATTCAACTGCCGGACATGGAAGGGTGGACGGTGCTCGATCGTCTCAAGCACGATCGTGTCACGCGGCACATCCCGGTGCACATCATTTCGGCCGACGAAGAAACGGCGCGCGGTCTGCGACTCGGTGCATTCGCGCACGTGCAGAAGCCGGTCACGAAGGAGTCGCTCGATGACGCGTTCGGCAAAATTCGCGGATTCGTCGAGCGCGCGAACAAGTCGCTGCTCGTGGTCGAAGACAACGAACAACAACGTCAGGCGATCGTCGAGTTGATCGGCGAAGGCGACGTCGAGATCACGGCGGTGGGCACAGGTGAAGAAGCGTTGAATCTGCTGAAGGAACGCCGCTTCGACTGCATGGTTCTCGACCTCGGACTGCCCGAGATGAGCGGCTTCGACTTCATCAATCGCATGAAGAACGAGTTGCAGATCACCGACGTGCCGATCGTCGTTTACACCGGCCGCGAGTTGTCGCGAAAGGAAGAGAACGATCTGAAGCGGATGGCCGACGCGATCATCGTGAAAGACGTGCGCTCGCCGGATCGTCTGCTCGACGAGACCGCGTTGTTCCTGCATCGCGTCGAAGAGAATCTGCCGGAGAGCAAGCGGAAGATGCTCGAGCAGTTGCACGAGTCCGATCCGGTGCTCGCGGGCAAGAAGGCGCTGATCGTCGACGATGACATGCGCAACATCTACGCGCTCACGTCGCTGCTCGAGCGGCACAAGATGAAAGTGTTGTACGCGGAGAGCGGCGCCGAAGGCATCGACATGCTGCGCAACAACACGGACATCGATGTGGTGCTGATGGACGTGATGATGCCGGAGATGGATGGCTACGAAGCGATGCGTCGCATTCGCGCGATGGAGGAGTACAAGAACCTTCCGATGATCGCGCTCACCGCGAAGGCGATGAAGGGCGATCGCGAGAAGTGCATGGAAGCGGGTGCGAGCGACTACATCACGAAGCCGATCGACGCGCAGCAGTTGGTTTCGCTGTTGCGGGTTTGGTTGTATCGATAA
>JBQCJC010000224.1:0-8912 GCA_051953135.1 Thermoanaerobaculia bacterium
CGCGCGCTTCCTGTTCGAAGCGCAGCAAACGCTCGCGATCGCTGAAGGTGACGTTGGTGAGGACTTTGATGGCGACGTCGCGGCCGAGGCGCGTGTCTTTCGCGCGATAGACGACGCCCATACCGCCTTCGCCGAGAACACCAGCGATCTGATACGGCCCAAGCACAGACTGCGGGGGATGCACGGAAGGGATTGTAAGCGGGCCGGACGTCGAGGCGGAGCGCCGGCGTCGGCGCCGGCTGGCCCGTGGGCGTCTTCGCCCACGTTGCTGGACGGCGACGCGGACGTCGCCGGGCCAGCCGGCGAAGACGCCAGCGCTCCGCTTGCGCTGCTAAGCGCTGCCGTGTTCTTCATCACCATTCAATGTGACGATATGGAACTATTTCCATCCGTCCTTCCTGTTATGGTCTCGGCACGTCGCGGGACCACGGCCGATCCAGCGATTTTCCGGTCATTTCTTTCGCTTTTGGATCAGGAGGTCCCATGTCTGTCATCGAGCTCACCGCAGAAACCAACGACGTTTTCTCGAAACATCTCGGCGTTTTCGCCAATCCGAAGGGCGCGCATCTGCTCGAGCGCACGGAGCCGCTTGGCGAGTGGCTCGATCGTCGCGCGGAACTGAACACGTGGCCGTATGCACGCACGTTGCAGCAGCGTCCGGCGAGTGAGACGGTGCTCACGAGTCAGAACGCGCGCCGCGTCGCAGGGATGAATTTCGGCTCGCAGGATTACCTCGGGCTCGCCGGACATCCGGACGTCATCCGTGCCGCAAAGGATGCGATCGATCGTTACGGACTGCATGCCGCGGCGTCGCCGATGCTGCAGGGCAACACGGTTCCGGGCCGGGCGCTCGAGAATGCGCTCGGCGAGGTGCTGCAAACGCAGCACGTCATTCTCTTTCCGACCGGATGGGCGGCGGGCTTCGGCACGATCACCGGTCTCGTTCGGCCGCACGACTCGATCGTGATCGATCAACTCGCGCATTCGTGTCTCATGTCCGGCGCGCGTGCCGCGACGCAGAACGTTTATCTCTTCCGCCACAACGACGTCGACGCGTTGCGTAATCGTCTTTCGAAACTGCGTGCGAAGGATGCGGAGAACGCGATTCTCGTCGTGTCCGAAGGTCTCTTCTCGATGGACAGTGACAGCCCGTGCATCGAGGCGATGCAGAACGTGTGTCGCGAGTTCGATGCCGTGCTGATGATGGACATCGCGCACGACTTCGGTGCGAGCGTTCCGGTCGGCACGGGTCAGATTGGGATGCAGAAGATGATCGGCAAGGTCGACATCGTGATGGGCAGCTTCTCGAAGACGTTCGCGACGAACGGCGGCTTCATGGCCACGAACTCGCGATCGGCGCGACAGTTCCTCGGCATCTACGGCGGCGCGCACATTTTCTCGAATGGCATTTCGCCCGTGCAGACGGCGACCGCGCTCGAAGCGCTGCGCATCGTGCGCTCGGATGAAGGTGCGGCATTGCGTGCGCGCTCGTTCGACAACATCCTTCGTCTGCGCGCCGGGTTCGAATCGCGCGGCATCGAATGCCTCGGCGATCCGAGCAACGTCGTGCCGGTGATGTGCGGCGACGAGGTCGTAGCGAAGATCACGTCGAAGCTGCTCGAAGAGAATGGGCTGATCGCGAATCTCGTCGAATATCCGGCCGTGCCGCGCGAGCGTGCGCGGTTTCGCTTCCAGGTCATGGCGTCGCACGGCGATGCGCAGATCGATCGCGCGGTGGAGGTGTTCGCGCGATGCATGGCCGAGGCGCGGGATTGAGGTGAGTGATACGCAACGCGATCGCTTCACGATCGCGTTGCGAGTCTTTGCGCGGTGCCGCGCTACACTCCCGCCACTTTGCGATTTCTCTCGCTTTGGCTGCTCCTCACCATCATCGCGATTGCCGTGCATCTCGGTGGATTTCCGCTTCTCGATGCCGATGAGGGGCGCAACGCCGAAGTCGGGCGCGAGATGGCGGAGACGAACGACTACGTCATGCCGCGACTCAACGGCTTGCCGTATCTCGACAAGCCGGTCGTCTACTTCGCTGCCGAAGCCGCGATGATGGAAGTCCTTGGTCCCACCGAAGTCGCCGCGCGATTGCCGGCGTATCTCTTCACCATCGCAACCGCGGCGGTGTTGTTCTGGTACGCGCGCAAAGTGTGGGGTGGGGAAGCGCCGTACGTCGCGGCCATCGTCTTTCTCACGATTCCGTTGACGGTCGCCTTCTCGCGCACCGTCATCTTCGACAGCGCGCTCGCGTTTTTCACGACGCTTTCGCTTTGCGCGTTTCACTTCGCGATCGAAGAGAAGAACGCGCGCTGGTCGATTCTCGCGTGGGCATCGATGGGTTTCGCGATGATCACGAAAGGTCCGGTCACGTTCCTGCTCGTACTGCTTGTCGCGATCCCGTTCGCGTGGCGGCGCAAGTCGATGCGCGTGCTCTTTCCGATCCTCGGCATCGTTGCATTCGCGGCGATCGTCGCGCCGTGGGTGTGGGGCGTGTCGCAGGTCGTGCCCGAGTTTCTGCGCTACGTCATGGTCACGGAGACCGTCGAGCGCATGGCCACGAAAGCGCTGAAGCGCACCGGTCCGCCGTGGTACTTCCTCCCGTATCTTCTCGGCGGCGCCTTGCCGTGGTCGATCGTCGCGATCGCGAGCTGGAAGAAGTTCCGCAAGCCCGATCCCGCGACGCTCTACTGGATCCTCGCGTTCGTCATTCCGTTCGTTTTCTTTTCGATCAATCAGTCGAAGCGCCCGCAGTACATCGTGCCGCTGATGGCACCGCTGGCGTTGCTCGTCGCGCGGATCTGGCCGGAGGCGAAGACGCGCATCGCATCGATCCTCGTTGCGAGTCTCGGCGTGATCCTGCTGCTTTCGCCGCTCGTGTTTCATCGCACGAAAATGAAGCCCGAGCTCGCGGCGGTCGCGGATGAAACGGCGCTCGTGTTAGGCGTGGCGTTCGTGATCGCGGGCGCACTCGCGCTGTTCGTGAAGCGCCGCGATTTTCTCCTCGGCGCATTGAGTGTGCCGATGCTCGTATTGCCGCTCGCCGCGAATCCGTTGCTCAACGCGTTAGGCGAGCGACGCTCGACGCGATCGTTCGTCGAGGAACTGAAGCCGCATCTCACCGCGTCGACGCAGCTCATCGGCGTCGAGGCGTTCACCGGATCGCTCGCGTTCTACACGCGACGCCCAATCACCGTCGTCACCGAAGATGCGAGTGAGCTCACGAGCAACTATCTGATCCGGCGTTACGAGCAGTTCACGACGAATCCCGCGTCGCCGCTGAAAACGCTGCCGTATTTCGAGCAATCGCTGCAGAGCAACGCGCCGCGAATCTACATCGTGCGCAACAACGATACGGAGCGACGCGCGCTGCTGGAGTCGCGCGGATGGCACGTGATCGGGGATCAGGTGCATCTGGTGGCGTACGGGCGGTAGCCCACAACCATTACAATCCCCGCCCTGTGTGCGGAATCTACGGAATCGTCAGCTCGGCCGCGTTGCGGCATCCCGAGGTGCTGGACGAGCTGGGCGAGGCGCTGAGACATCGCGGGCCGGATGGCCGCGCGACATTCACGCGCTCCGAGGCGCGCTTCGGTACCGAACGTCTACGCATCATCGATCTTCACGAACGCGCCGATCAGCCGTTCGCATCGCCGGATGATGAAGTCTGGCTTCAGGCCAACGGCGAGATCTACAACGCTCCCGAATTGCGAACGCGCTACGCCGATTTTCCGTATCGCTCGCACTCCGATGTCGAAACGATTTTGCCGATGTATCTCGCGCGCGGCACCGACGCGATCGCGGAGCTCGACGGCATGTTCGGCCTCGCGATCTGGGACAACCGCACGCACACGCTGATTCTCGCGCGCGATCGCGCGGGCGAGAAGCCGCTCTTCTACGCGCGCATCGGACGCGAAGTCGTCTTCGCCTCGGAACTGCAATGCCTGCTGCGTCATCCCGATCTCCCGCGCGAGCTCGATCGTGATGCGCTGCGCGATTACCTCGCCCTCGGTTACGTGCCCGAACCGTTCACGCCATTCAAAGCGATCAAACGCGTGCCGGCCGGCTCGTTCATGCGCTTCACCGACAGCGGTGAAGAAACGGTGCGCTACTGGGACGCGGAGTCGTTTGCGATTCAACGCATCGATCCCGCGGACGCCGTGCGCGAGACGCAACGACTCATCGAGAGCGCGATCGCGAAGCAGGTCATGTCCGATGTTCCCGTCGGCGTGTTCATCAGCGGCGGACTCGATTCGTCGATCCTCGCGACACTCGCATCGCAAGTCATCGGCGTCGACAAAGTGCATACCTTCTCCGCGCAATTCGCGGAAGAGTCGTACGACGAAAGCGGCGACGCCGCGGTGCTCGCGCAACGCATGCGCACGAAGCACGTGCCGGTGCGCACCGATGAGGAAACGCTGCTCGATGCATTGCGCAACGTCACGACGCGCTTCGCCGAGCCGCTCGCGGATCCTGCGATTCTGCCGACGTTTCTGCTTGCTCGCACTGCGCGCGAACACGTGAAAGTCGTGCTCAGCGGTGAAGGTGCGGACGAGTTGTTCGGCGGCTATCCGACGTACATCGGCCACAAGATCGCGCCGAAGTACGACGCGCTGCCGGGATTCGTGCGCGGCGGCGTGAAGAAGCTCGCGTTCGCGTTGCCGTCGTCAGGGAAGAAGGTCACGCTCGAGTATTTGCTGAAGCGATTCGTGAGTGATGCGGAGCGGCCCTGGATCGAGCGACATCTGCGCTGGTTCGGCACGGGACTGTCGTCATTCAATCGCGTCGATGCGCCGATCGCTGCGCGCGATCCGCTCACCGGCGCGATGCTGCTCGATTATCGAAGCTATCTGCGCGACAACCTGCTGGTGAAAGTCGATCGCGCGACGATGTTGTCGTCGGTCGAAGCGCGCGCGCCGTTCCTCGATAGCGATGTGACGAAGTTCGCGTTTTCGCTGCCGCCGGAGTTGCGCGTGCGGCGATTCACGACGAAGTGGGTGTTGAAAAAGGCGGCGGAGAAATGGCTGCCGCACGATGTGATTTATCGGCGCAAGCGAGGACTCAGTGTTCCGGTTGCGACGTGGATCAATCGCGGCTTGCACGCGGAAGCGGATCGTCTGCTCGATGCGAAGCGGCTCGCGGATCACGGGCTCGTCGATGTCGCGCAGGTGCGCGCGCTGCTCGACGAGCATCGCGCGAATCGTGCGAATCACGCGAAGCCGTTGTGGGCGGTGATGATGCTCGAGTACTGGTTCGAGAATTGGGCGGGTGGCGCGGCGGGCGATTAGCCCGCCACGTCACCTGCGTCAGTGCGAGCCCTCTCCCTGCGCCGCGGCTTCCCACTGTCGTGCGGTGAGATCGCGAATCGCGTGATGGCGTGATTCGGCGAGATCCATCTCGGAGTCGTAGCCATGAACGCACAGTCGCACCACGGTCCCGAGCTCCGCGACCTCGAACGGTTTGCGCAACACGCCGGAGACGATGTTCGGATCGACCTCCTTGAATTTCTGATCGGCGTACGCGGTCACGACGAGGACGACGGGCTTGTGCTCCGGCGGATGCTGCCGGAGATATTCGACGACGCCGAATCCATAGACGCGCGGCATCATCAAATCGAGCAGCACCACCGCATACTCGTGTTCTTTCAGTTTCTCGATCGCCTCGGCGCCGTCCGACACGCAGTCGACGTCGAGACCTTCTCTTTTGACAATCGTGCAGACGAGCTGGCGAATCGACATGTCGTCATCCGCGACGAGGACTCGTGTGCCTTTAAAGGGTTGCTTCGCCATTTTTCAAACCTGAGTTTCGCTAAAAGTTATACGCAGGTTAATGAAAGCGGCGTGCCAGCAGCTATCTCACTCAATGCACTGAAATTGGCGCGATTTGGGCCATTTCCCACGCATTTTCATGAGGCCGCAGCGAGATCCAGTACCACTCGCTGACGCCGCCGGTTGTGGCGCGAACGAAGAGTCCGGCACTGTTCTTCACGGCAGGGTTGAGGAGCGGCGCGGAGAGCTCGACGACGACGGAGTCGTCGTAACGCGATCGCTGCGCGGCGTCGATTTGCGTCCACGCGCATTCGGCACTCACGCGAACCGGAATCGCGCGCGTCGGCGAAACGACGACATTCGCAATTTGATTCGTCAGCGGATAGAGCGCACGCAATGCGCTGGTGGTGACGATCGGCTGCGTGATCTTCACGAGCACGAGCGAGTCGGCGAAACGGTCGGAGCGCAGACGCGCGCAAAGCGCGTCGGTGATGTTCGAAGGGATGTCGTTCCAGACCGGGGCTTCGAGGGGAGGTTGGGACGCGCAGGCTGCAACGATGAGCAGTAGCGCCGTACGCACGGCCAGAGCCTTCAAAAGAGCATCCTCAGTTGCGGTGTGTTTTTCGCTTCGAAGAACGATTTCACTTCACTGGCCGCTTTCTTCGTCACGAGCTCGCGCGGCGTTTCCTCGTACCAGTCGGCGGGGAAGTAGCGCGTGTACATCTCCTGCGTGAATCGTTTGCAGAGCAGCGCGATGATACCGGTGTCGGTCTCACTGCGGATCACGCGTCCCGCGGATTGCACGACGCGCGTCATGCCCGGAATCAGATACGCGAACTCGAATCCAGCGCCGTATTGCTCGTCGTAATACTGCTTGAGCAACTCCTGCTCGAAGCTCACCTGCGGCAACGCGGGACCGATGACCATGACGCCCGACAGCATGTCGCCCTGATAGTCGATGCCCTCGGCGTACATGCCGCCGGAGACAGCGAGAATGAGATTGCCTTTGCGCGAGCGCTCGCGAAGGATGTCGAGAATCGCGTTGCGCTCGTAATCGGTCATGTCATTGCGCTGAATCATCACGCGCTTCGCCGTCGGCGGCATGCGCTCCGACACTTCGCGCAGAAACGCGTAGCTTGGGAACAGCGCGAGGAAGTTCCCGTCGCCCGCATCCGCGATCTGCGCGACCGTCTCGGCGATGCGCTCGTAATGATCCGCGCGTCGCTTGTACGACGTGTCGACTTCGGAGATCACCATGATCTTGCGGTTCTCGCGCGGGAAGGGCGAGGGGAGTGAGAGGTGCGCGGTGCGCTTTTGCGGGAAGCCGAGGGTCTTTTCGTAGAACTCGAATGGTTCGAGCGTGGCGGAAAGCGCAATCGTCGCGTGCGCGGAGTCGAAGATCTTGTTGAGAAACCGCGACGGATCTTTGCAGAAGATCTTGAGCTTGATGCCGTCGTTCGTGCGCTCGACGAGATGCGCGAATTCATCGCCGTCTTCGGCGAGGAGGTTCGTGAATTTCACGAGCTTGAAGTAGAATTCGATCAGCGGATCTTCTTCCTCGGCGATTTTGTTATCGATCTTCCAGCCGATGTATTCGAGGACGATGCGCTCCCAGATCGTGCGCTGCTCCACGAACAGCTCGCGACTCGGATTGCAGAGCGACAATTTCATGTCGTCTTCGAGATTCAGCGCGAGCTCGTGAAAGTGCGCGCGCAGATCGTCGAGCAATCGTTCCCATCCTTCGATCCAGCAGTTGCGCGACATCATGTGCGCGCGAATCTCATCGAACTGCTGTTCGTGAAGCTCGGGCGAGTAGTAGCCGCGGCCGCGATCGACGAGGTTGTGCGCTTCGTCGACGACGAGCACGCAATCGCCGTACTCGTTGTCCTGCTGATACGCCTTGAGGCCGACGTACGGATCGAAGATGTAGTTGTAGTCGCAGACGATCACGTCCGCCTGCTCGATCAATTCGAGCGAGACTTCGAACGGACAAACTTCTGTTTCGCGCGCCAGCTCGTACGTGATGTCGGGATCGAAGTAACTCATCGACGTCACGAGGTGCGTCATGAGTCCCGACTTCTCCATCTTCTGGCTGTACTGCGCCGCGAACGGACAGAAGTCCTCGTGGCAGATCATCTCCGTGTGCGCGCACATCTTCTGCTTCGAGCGAATGCGCAGCACGCGGAACGAGCCATCGTTGAGTCGCCGCAGCGCTTCGACAGCGGTGTCCTGCTGCAACGTTTTTGACGTGAGGAAGAAGAGCTTCTTGCCAAGCTTCAGCGACTGACGCACCGCGGGATACAGCACCGCCATCGTTTTGCCGATGCCCGTGGGCGCGGAGACGAGTAACGAATCGCGCTGCCAGACCGCGCGCGCAACGGCGCTCACGATCTCTTCCTGACCCGGACGCATAGCGCCGAACGGAAAGTCGAGCGCATCGGCGAATGCGCGTTTCGCGACGCGCAGTGCGGCCGCGGTTTCGAGATCGTCGATGAGCTTCGCGAGGCTCGCGCGCAGCGTGTCCGCGACGCTCTCGGCGTTGAACTCGGTGTCGATGACGCGCGTGTCGCTCGTGACGAGATCGATGAGCACCAGCTGCGGCGCGAAGACGAAGCCTTCGAGATCGGGCTGGCTGCTGAGAAAGTACGCGTAGAGCAGCAGTTGATAGAGGTGGCGCTGGAGTTTGTCCGAGCGATAGAGCGCTTCGAGCTCGAGATCGAAGTGAATCGATTTCACTTCTTCGATCGAGACGCGCTTCGCTTCCTTATCGATCGAGAGTCCGTCGACGCGGCCGGTGATCGTGACGCTCCATCCACCGACGTTCGTGCGATGCACGACGTGCACTTCGGCGCGATAGTGCGGATCTTCATTCGCGCGCAGCTCCGCGCGCTTCGAATGGATGTCCTGACCGATCCACATCCGGCGGAATCCATCTCCGCGCTCCACGCCGATGCGCCGGTACGTCGACTCGTACACGAGATCACCGACCGAGCAGACGATCTCCCGCTTTTCGTGGTCGACCTTCATGAGTTATGTGGAGTGTAGCAGTGGCAGTTGTTGGTTGTGGGGTGGTTGTTTTTTGGGGGGTGGCGGGGGGCGCGGGGGCCGCCGGCGGGGGTTGTTGGTGGCCCACCCAGC
>JBQCJC010000225.1:0-2331 GCA_051953135.1 Thermoanaerobaculia bacterium
GGCGTGTGGTATCCCGATTCCCTCGTCGGCACCGACTCGCACACGACGATGATCAACGGACTCGGCATCGTGGCGTGGGGCGTCGGCGGCATCGAGGCCGAAGCCGGCATGCTTGGGCAACCTGTTTACTTCCTCACGCCGGACGTCGTCGGCGTGCATCTCACCGGCTCGCTGAAGGAAGGCGTCACCGCGACCGATCTCGTGCTCACGATCACGCAGCTGCTGCGTCACGCGAAAGTGGTCGGCAACTTCGTCGAGTTCTTCGGCGAAGGCGCGCGCTCGCTGCCGGTCGCCGATCGCGCAACGATCGCGAACATGTCGCCGGAGTACGGCGCGACGATGGGCTACTTCCCGATCGACGAGGAGTGCTGCAACTACCTCGCGCTCACCGGCCGCACCGACGAGCAGATTGATGCGTTCCGCAATTACTACAAAGCGCAGGGCATGTTCGGCATCCCGCAAAAAGGCGACATCGAATACACGAAGGTGCTGGAGCTCGATCTCTCGACCGTGCGTCCGAGCGTCTCCGGACCGAAGCGTCCGCAGGATCGCATCGAGCTCGATGTGCTCAAACCGACATTCGCGAACATGCTGCAGGCCGAAGCGCCGAACGGCTACGGCAAGAAAGCGGATGAGATTCAGCGCGCCGTGAAGACGCGCGTGTTCGCGGAAGCGACGAAGCGTGAGGCCAAAGGCGGCGGCGAGCAGGATCCGATCTCGACGCCCGATCCGAACTCGACGCGCAATACGAGCGAGCTCACCGAATACGAAATGATGAACAACCGCCCGACGCCGGATCGCGTCGACGTGGCTGCACTCGCCGATGCATTCCCCGCGGCAGTCGCCGAATTGCATCACGGCGATGTGCTCATCGCGGCGATCACGTCGTGTACGAACACGTCGAATCCTTCGGTCATGCTCGCCGCGGGTCTCCTCGCGAAGAAAGCGCACGAGCGCGGACTGAAAGTCTCACCGGTGGTGAAGACGTCGCTCGCGCCGGGCTCGCGCGTCGTGACGGAGTACTACCGCAAGAGCGGTCTGCAGCAGCATCTCGACGCCCTCGGCTTCAACACCGTCGGCTACGGCTGCGCGGTCTGCATCGGCAACTCCGGTCCGCTCGATCCGCTCATCGAAGATGCGATCACGAAGAACGATCTGATCGGCGTCTCGGTGCTCAGCGGCAATCGCAACTTCGAGGCGCGCGTGCATCAGTCGATCCGCGCGAACTTCCTCATGTCGCCGCCGCTCGTGGTCGCGTTCGCGCTCGCGGGCCGCATCGACATCGACATGGCGAACGAGCCCCTCGGCCACGATTCGAATGGTAAAGATGTTTACCTCAAGGACATCTGGCCGTCGATGGACGAAGTGCGCGCGGTGCTGAAGGACGCGCTCTCGCCGGACGATTTCCGCCGCATGTACGCGAACTTCGCGGATCAGAATCCGCTGTGGAATGAGATCCCGTCGTCGACCGGCGTCGTGTATCAGTGGGATGAGAGCTCGACGTACATTCAGGAACCGCCGTTCTTCGCGAATCTCGAAGCACAGTCGGGCAGCGCGAAAGACATTCACGACGCGCGTCCGCTGGCGATCTTCGGCGACTCGGTGACGACGGATCACATCAGCCCCGCGGGCTCGATCAAGCCGACGTCGCCGGCCGGCCGCTATCTGCAGGAGCACGGCGTCGAGGTGAAGGACTTCAACTCGTATGGCTCGCGCCGCGGCAACGATCGCGTGATGACGCGCGGTACGTTTGCGAACGTGCGCATCAAGAACCTGATGGTGCCGGGCGTCGAAGGCGGCGTCACGATTCATTACCCGACGAAAGAGAAACTCTCGATCTTCGATGCGGCGATGAAGTACGCGGAATCGCACACGCCGCTCGTCGTGATCGCCGGTCATGAGTACGGCACCGGCAGCTCGCGCGACTGGGCCGCGAAAGGCACGAAGCTGCTGGGCGTGCGCGCCGTCGTCGCGCAGAGCTTCGAGCGCATTCACCGCTCGAATCTCGTCGGCATGGGCGTGCTGCCGCTGCAGTTCGAGGAAGGCACGAACGCCGCGTCGTTGAATCTCGACGGCACCGAAACGTTCGACATCGAGGGCATCGAAGGCACGCTGAAGCCGCGTCAGAAAGCGACGCTGCGCATCAAGCGCGCGACCGGCACGACGGATGAGGTGCAGGTGACGGTGCGCATCGATACGCCGATCGAAGTCGATTACTACGAGCAGGGCGGCATCCTGCCGTTCGTCCTCGGACAGTTAATGGCGTAGTCAAAACAGTGGAGCGGCGGGCTCTCAGCCCGCCGGATTGATGAACCGGCCGGCGGGCTGAGA
>JBQCJC010000226.1:0-3131 GCA_051953135.1 Thermoanaerobaculia bacterium
CGAAGCCCTTCGCGGCGAAGCCGGTCTTGTAGTGCATCGTGATGTCCTGACCGGGTTGCAGCGGCTGCGCGAGCGAGTAGATGAGATACCCGTGCTCGCGATCGTTGCTCTTCAGCTTTGCATTCGGGATCTGCACCTCGAAGGAAGTCGTCGCATCCGGATTGAAGTTGACGTGGATCTCCGGAATCGGCTGCGTGCCTTTGTTGCGCATCACGTACGAGCCATCGACCGTGACCTTGCGCTGCTCCGGCACGATGTCGACGTTCGCCTGCACCGCGGTGATCTTCGGCTGCAGCAGGCGCTCGTACTTTTTGTACTTCTTCTCCGTCTCGGCCTGCAGCTTCTCTTCTTCCTTCGTCGTGCGATACGAGTTCAGGACGTTGGTGTTGTAGTAGATGTAGCAACCGGTCGACGCGAACGCGAGGATCGACACGACCATCGCCGCGAACACCGGTCCGGTGAAGCGCTGCTTCGCGATCGCGAGACGCGAGCGCAATCCGCCTTCCGTGCCGCGCACCCACAGCATGTGGCAGACGACCAGCAGCACGACGCAGAAGAGCGTCCAGGAGAGATTGAACGTCAGGCGGGGCAGGACGAAATGTCCGAAGCCGTTCATGTCCGACCATGCACCGGGCGGCACGTCGGCGAAGCGATAGAGGCGATGCTCGAAATCGAGCGCCGGCAGCGCGGCGTCGAGAACGAAGTAGATCAGCACGCCGAGGAAGCCGACGAACTTTTGATTGAACAGCACCTGCATGATGAACGCGAGTGCGGCGATGAGCAGCACCCCGGCGCCGAGTTGCAGGCCGATGCCTTTGAGATACACGAGCGGCTCGAGATTCGTGTATCCGTGCGCGAGCTGGAGGACCATGCCGGTGAGCACGCCCGCGATCATCGTCGCGATGAGCACACCGCAGAGCGCCGTGAGTTTCGCGGCCCACTGCACCCACGTCGGCACCGGCATCGCGTCCGTGACTTCATGCAGTTTGAGATTGCGTTCGCGCCACACGATGTCGCCCGCGTAGAACGCGGCGATGAGCAGCGCGAAGATGCTGAACGCGCCGAGAATCGTCTCGACCATCAGACCTGTCGTCGGATAAACCGGCGTGCCGAAGATGTTGTCCTGCGCGGTCGAGTTGCCCCAGATGTTCAACACGCCGAGGAGCAGCATGATCGTGAAGGGGATGCTCTTCACGATCGTCTGCGCCTGCAGGCCGACACTCGCGAAGAACTGCTTCCATGCCGCGCCGCCGCCGAATGACTGCGTGACTTGCGGCATCGCCAGTGGGATGCGCGGAACGAGCGCCTCGAGTTTCGGGCGGCGTTCTTTGCGCGTGTCGCGCGCGCCGACGCGGAACTGGAAGAAGCGATACGCAACGGCGAGAAACACGAGCGCGATCGCGGTCCACAGAATGCGGTTCCAGAGGAACACGCCTTCGAGCGGCAGGACCTGGGTGTTTTTCTGGAACACCGTCCAGTAGCGCGTGGCGATGCTGAACGCGCTGAAGCCGAAGGGATCGCTAAGCGCAATGATGACGTCGTTGTCGAGCTGCGACTCGATGAGATTGCTCGACACCGCTGCCGCGACGATGAATCCGACAGCCGATGTGTACGTGGCCATCACGCTGCGCGTGAGTGCGGCGACGGCGAAGAAGATCGCGCCCGCGAGCAGCAGGTTCGGGATGACGAGGACGACCATCGACCAGACGTATGGATAGAGCTGGAACGCGCCGAGGCGTTCCTTCTCGAGCCACGGCATCACGCCACCGAGCATGATCGCGCCGACCACGCCGAAGTAAACGAGCACCGCGACGCTGAACGAACCGATGAAGCGGCCGATGAGGTAATCGAACTTTTTCAGCGGCGCGCTGAAGAACAGCGAGTCCGTGCCGAGCTCGATGTCGCGATGCACGGCGTTCGAGACGAATGCGGTGGTGGTGAGGACGCCGAAGATCGTCATCACCAGGAGGAACTGCATGATCACGTACGGCGCGTTGCGATGGACGTTGCCGATTGCGCCGCCGAGCGTCACGCCGTCGGTCGTCACCGCCGCGAAGGTAAGGAGAAAGAAGACAGCGGTCAGGATGTAGAAGAGCGGCGCGCGCAGGTGGTACCGGAGCTCGAATCTTGCGATGGCGCTGAGCATTTACGCTGCCTTCTCATCGGACTTGCGGCTCGAGCGGATGGTCGAGAAGTAAACGTCTTCGAGACTCGCGATCACCGGCGTGAAGCCTTCGGGCTGCGTGTCGCTCACGACATGCACGACCGTCTTGCCGCCGACGAGCTTCGTCGAGATGACGGCGTGGTCGGCTTGCAGCGCGGCGAGATCACCTTTCGCGATCGTGCGGCGCCAGACCTTGCCTTCGATATCGCGCATCGCATCGGCGGGATCGCCTTCGGCGAGCACCTGGCCCTGCGAGATGATCGCCATGCGGCTGCAGAGATCGCTCACGTCTTCGACGATGTGCGTCGAAAGGATGACGATGACGTTCTCACCGATCTCCGCGAGGAGGTTGTGGAAGCGCACGCGTTCTTCGGGATCGAGACCCGCGGTCGGCTCGTCGACGATGATCAGTCGCGGATTGCCGAGCAGCGCCTGGGCGATGCCGAAGCGCTGGCGCATGCCGCCGGAGTACGTGCCGAGCGTCTGTTTGCGTGCTTCCCACAAGTTCACGCGACGCAGCAGTGCCGAGACGATCTCGCGTCGCTCGCCGCGCTGGTGAATGCCTTTCAGGATCGCGAAGTGATCGAGGAGCGATTCGGCGGAGATGCGCGGATAGACGCCGAACTCCTGCGGCAGATATCCGAGCACGCGGCGGACGGTGTCTTTCTGGCGAAGGACGTCGATGTCGCCAAGGAGGATCGAGCCGCGGTCGGCTTCCTGCAGCGTCGCGATCGTACGCATGAGCGTCGACTTGCCCGCGCCATTCGGGCCGAGCAGACCGAACATGCCCGTCGGGATCGTGAGGTTGACGTTCTGGAGTGCCTTGACGCCGTTGGAGTAGGTTTTGGACAGACCTTCAATGCGTAATGTGAGTGACATGTGCCTTATTTCCGGGCACCGGCGCTTGAGGTTTTTGGGGTTTGGGATGAGAGGTGGGTTGGGCGGGACGAGAGTGGTTGTCGGTTGT
>JBQCJC010000227.1:0-12374 GCA_051953135.1 Thermoanaerobaculia bacterium
GCGACGGCGCGCGGCGTCGCGGTCATCGATCCGAACAGTAATCGCCGGAATACCGTCGCACCGCCGGTTCATGTCGAAGAAGCGTTGATCGATGGCAGCGCCGCGGCTAGTGGCGCATTACACGTACCCCCCGGCACACAACGACTCGAAATTCGTTACACCGCGATCAGTTTGCGCGCACCGGAACGGGTGACGTTCCGCTACATGCTCGAAGGCTCCGATCGCGACTGGGTCGATGCGCGCACGAGCCGCGTTGCGCATTACACGCAGCTCGCACCCGGCAATTACACGTTTCGCGTGCGAGCGCGCAATGAAGACGGCGTTCCGAGCAATGGCGAAGCACATTTGTCGATGACGGTCGAGCCACAATGGTTCGAGACGTGGTGGGCTCGCCTGCTCACGATCGTGTTGATCGGCGCGGCGATCTGGGGCGCGGTCCGATTGCGCATTACAGCCGTGCGCGCGCGTAAGAATGCGGAGCTCGCACGCGCGTATGAGGATGTGCATCGCATCGCCGCGGAACTCGAGGATACGAATCGACAACTGGCCATTGCGAACGTGCGACTACGCGCATTGTCGTATGTCGACGGATTAACCGGCGTCGCGAACCGGCGCCGTTTCGATGAGGCGCTCGACGAGGCCTGCGCCGCGGCGAACGAACAACACGAGCCACTGTCGCTGGTGCTCCTCGATCTCGATCATTTCAAGCGTCTCAATGACACGCAGGGACATCAGTACGGCGACGAGGCCTTACGCGCCGTGGCGTCGTTACTGGAGGATCAGACCGAATCGCGAGGCGGTCTCGCGGCGCGATTCGGCGGCGAAGAGTTTGCGTGGCTGCTGCCCGGCCTGACCATCGAAGCCGCAAGGGACGAGGCCGAAGCATTACGCGCGATCGTGCGTACTGCTTCGATTTCTCACAATGCGGCGGAATCCGGCATTGTGACCGCGAGTCTGGGCGTAGCCGGGAATGACAGCGGCGACGTGGTCACTCCAATGTCCCTCGTCGCCGCCGCCGATGCCGCTCTCTACCGCGCCAAATCCCTCGGCCGCGACCGCGTCGAAATCGCGCGCGTCGAGCACTCCGCTACTGTTGCGCATCCAGACAACCGCGAGTTGCATTCACATCCGGGCCCTGCTCCGAGTCGAGCGATGACGAATCGATAGTCAATGGCAGCATCGACATCCCATCGCCGACTTCGCGAAGATCGGTATCGACAAATTGCACGTTTGTCTCCATGGAACAATTCGCGAAGCCGCGTCCATTGGTAACGGACGTCGACTCAATGAATCCTCGTTGCACTGAGCCGCCAGTAGCGCCTCCCACGACGAGATCTTCGTAAGACGGCCACACAATCCCGTGTGACCGCGATGCAGTCGTACCGTCAGCCGTGCGCAATCGCTTCTGAAAGGCCACAGTGCGGTCCTCGCCGATCATGAACAGCCACGGATCGATCCCGATCTCGCCCGCAACGGCAAACGTCGACGTCACCGGGCCACCGGCCAGCGGCACAATTTCATCCTGACGATTGACCACAGTGCGCACGCGCACGGGTTTCTTATCCGGATCCCTCAATGTGCGCGCCCATTGCAGATCACCATTCATTGGATCGACGAATGCAACGTGCGCTTCCAATTCGATCGTAATGCCGCGCGTTCTTTGTCCGATGAGCATGATGCTGCCGGCCCCTTCCGCGACATCACTCCACGTGACGCCGTCAGGCTCGACGATTCTGTAGCGCCGCGACCACCCCGGTACGCCGGTCATCCGATCAAACGACTGAATCCACCCGTCCACGCTGGTAATGTGCCGCGTGTCACCGGCTGCAAGCACCTGCCGCCCGCTCGTCCGCAGACGCATGACGCGCCCGGAGTCGAAACGATCCGTTCTCTTAATGACTCCATTGCCATCGATCTGGAAAAACCACGCGTCCTCTTCGCTGTTGGCGCCGATCAGATAGCGCTCAGGCTCACCCAGCGTCGTAATGCTGCTGATGTGACCGGGAAGCAGCGTTTCGGGCAGAGGATTGATGTGATTGTAGCGACGGACCCACAGGACCGTACCGGCGTCGTTGATGCGCGCCGCGAACATGTGTGGCTTCCCGTCATTGATGTGAATGCCGGTACCGGCCACAATGACGCCATTCGGCGCACGCGTAAACGCCGCTTGTTCGATATCGAGCACGCCGCAGAAGCCGTCGAAACAGAGCGTGAACGATTTCTTGAACACCACCACGCCTAACGGATTTACGCGCATCAGCAGGAGGCCCGCGAAATTCGTCGATGCACCGCCGTGCGAGTAGGCGGCCAGGACGAGCGTTTCCACAAGATCGCTGCAGACGTCGAGGACCTTCAGACGCTGCAGCGAGGCACGGGTTTCCTTGAGACGGAGAATGTAGTTCTCGCCCGGAATCGGCATAGGTACGTCCTTTCAATTTTGATGGAAGGACGCGATTCTACCCTGACAGCGCGCTCATGCGTGTTACGAGTCGCTTGTCGATGGTTTCGGCGAGGCGGGCAAACTCCGGCCTAACACCATTCCACTGCATCTGATCGACGTTGTCGAATAGCGGAGCGTCGGTGCGCAGCGTCGCCAGAACCTTGAAGAGGCGCGCGTGCTCATTGTGCTCGCCGAGGACCTCCGGCGGAAATGCTTCGATCGGACCGTAGCGCGCAATGAGCCGCGCCGCGGTTTTCGCACCACAACGCGGAACTCCGGGATATCCATCGGCGGCATCGCCGACCAGCGCGAGATAATCGGCGATGTACTTCGGCTCGACGCCGAATTTCTCTTTGACGCCCGCGGCATTCCGAATCGTGCCGCTGCGACGATCCACCTGGACGACGCGATCGTCAATGACGCACTGTGCGAGATCTTTATCCGGCGTCCAGATGCAAACCTTTTCGACGCGCGGGTCTTTCTCGGCAAGGTATGCGCCTGACGCAAGTGCATCGTCGGCTTCCAGTTCCACCATCGCCCAGGTCATGACGCCCATCGCCTGTAATGCGTCTTCGAGCGGATGAAACTGCGCCCACAGGAGCGGGTTGATGCCCGCTCCCGTTTTGTAGCCGGGCCACAAATCATTGCGAAACGATTCGATGACGTGGTCGGTAGCGACGGCGATGTGCCTCTCGCCCTTCTCCAGCATTTCCGCGACGCTGTGCAGCACGCCCGCAACGGCGCTGTATTTCGACGGATTCGTGACTTTGCCGCGAATGCCGTAGAAGTGGCGGAAGAGCTCGTAGGTGCCGTCGATGAGATGAACGATCATCAGCGACGTCAGTAAACCACGGCGCGGTCAGAACGTAAATCCACGTTTGCGTCCCGCCTCGCGCACCGCTGCGATGATCGCTTCGTCGAGCGTGCTCGCGGCCGGTGGAAGTTTGCGTTTCTGCGAGGCGATGAATGCTTTCCGCTGCGTGTCGAGCCGCGCAATCTGTACCTGAATCGCCTTGCGTTTCTCCTCGGTCAACCGCACGTGTTCTTTCCGCTGCTCCGCGGTCATCCTGCGCATTTGCGGCGGCAGATCCGTGGTCTTGATCTTCGCGACGTCGACCTTGCCGCTCTTCGACGCATCGACGAGATCCCAGTACGTGTTGTCGTAATTGGCCGAGGTTTTGGCGATCTGGCGCTGGATATTCGCGCTCTTCTTCAGCACGAGATTCTGATCCTGCATCGCCTGTCGCTTACTCCCTTCGTTGCCTTTCGCTCCGTAAGCGATGTACGTCTCATTGAGCTTCGCGCCGAGACGCGCAATCTCCTCGTCCTGCGGCGTGTCGATTTCCGCAACCTGCGCGTCCTGATCGATCGCGACATACCGTCCTTCGGCCAGTTGCGCACCACTGCCCCATTGCGTATCGAGCCCCTGCGTCTTATCGCCGCAGAAAATCGTATTGACGATGATTCCCTTCGTAATCGCGGCCTTGACCGAATTTCGATAATCGACCGTTCCCTGCGTGAATTCTTCGTTGCCCGCGATGAAGATCACTTTCAGGTCCTCGCCGCGTTGACTCCACTGCAGCGACGCAACCGCATCCGCGATGACCTGTCCGCAATACTCCTGGCCGCCGTTCGTCTTCAACGCGAATAATTCCTCTGAGACCTTATCGAGATCCGTCGTGAACGGCAGGACCTGACGGACGTAGCCGCCCGCGGCCGGTAGTCCATCGTTGCCGTACTCGTACAGTGCGACGTGCAATTCAGGCTGCACGCCGTCCTTGCGTGCAGTGCCGAATTCATTGACCACGCGCCACAATTGCGATCGCGCCTGATCGATGAGGCCGTCCATGCTGTTTGACGTATCGAGCAAAATCGCCAGTTGAATGACCGGCTTCGGCTTCGCCTGTGCGATGGGCGCGGGCGCACAGGCGTTCAACGTGAGGGATTGCAGAGCGAGAAAGAACAGTGCGAGTCTCATGCTCGCCAACGTAGGGCGCGATGGGGTGCTGTGGTGTCAGTGGTGTGTAAAAAGGCGCAGCACGTGCGCGAGCTCGCGCACGCCGCGCGCGATTTCTTTTTCATCCACCGCCGCGAATCCGAGTTGCAGTCCGTCGCGTTTCAACGGCTTGCGCGCGTAACGCGAGATCGGTCCGACTTCCACTCCCCGCGCCGCCGCGGCTTTCGCAACGCGTTCGGCATCGATCCCCGATCGTAAGAACCCCACGGTTTGCAAACCCGCCTCGATGCTCGAGATTTCGAGTAAACCGTCGAGATGCTCTTTGACCTGAGTCATGAGCGCTGACAATCGCTCGCCGTAGACTTGCCGCATGCGCCGCAAATGCCGGCCAAAATGTCCTTCGACGATGAAATCGCACAATACGGCCTGGTCGAATACCGTCGCGTGACGCCGCGTCAGATCGACGGCTCTCTCGACATACGGCACGAGATCCGGCGGCACGACGAGATACGCGAGTCGTAAGGACGGGAACAAGACCTTACTGAACGTCCCGGAAAACAGCACGAGGCCGTGCTGATCGAGTCCCTGCAACGCAGGAATCGGTTTTCCGGAATATCGATATTCGCCGTCGTAATCGTCTTCGAAGATCAATGCGCCACTGTCGCGTGCCCAATCCAATAATGCCAGCCGGCGTGGAAGGCCCATCGTCGCGCCTAACGGAAACTGATGCGCGGGCGTGACGTAAGCCAGTTGCGCATTGCGCATTTGCGCGCGGCGTAATTCGATTCCTTCGTCGTCGACCGGAATTGGAACGATCTTCGCGCCCGCGACTTCGAACGCAAACGCGGCACCCGGATACCCGGGGTCTTCGATGCAAACGCGATCGCCGCGCTCGATGAATAAACGACCTACGAGATCGAGCGCCTCCTGGGAACTCGACACAATCGCGATTTGATCGGCCGTGCAATGCACGCCGCGCGAGGTCACAAGGTAATGCGCGAGAGCCTCGCGCAACGGGCGATATCCCATCGGCTCGCAACCGATGAGCATTGTGGTCGTGACGCGGCGCTGGCGCCGGGTCGTCAATTGCGTCCACGTCGATAACGGGAACAAATCGACGGCGGGTAAATCCGTGCGAAATGCGCGAATCGGCCGAGGTGCGAAGCCAGGGAACGGACTCAGTGCTTTCGCGAATGTCGTGAGCTGCCGCTTCGAGTGCGCGACCGGTTTGCGCGCCGCACGCTGACGTCCGGCTTCGAGCAACTCGTCTGGCAGCACACGATTCACATACGTCCCCGATCCGGTACTCCCCTCGATATACCCCTCGGCCGCAAGCTGTTCGAACACCGACACCACGGTCCCGCGCGCGAGACCGTACTGCGACGCAAGATCGCGCGTCGCCGGAAGTCGCGCGCCGGGAGCGAGTCGCCCTTCGAGAATCTCCGCGCGCAGCGCGTCGTAAAGCCAGCGCGAGGCAGTCACGCGTCCACGACGCGGTGGTAGCACGAGATCGAGAACGGCGGTTCTGCGGCTCATGAAGTGGTCCAATCCAAATCAGCTAAATGGATCTGCCGATTAGACCACAACAATCCTATTCTTCGAACCATGAAAACACGATTGCACTACGCCAAAGCCGCTCCTGGCATCTTCGACGCGATGGACGCTCTCGATCAATACACCGCCACGTGCGGGCTCGACGAATCGCTGCTCAATCTGGTGCGCTTGCGGGCATCGCAAATCAATGGATGCGCATATTGCCTCGACATGCATTGGAAGGACTTGCGCGTCGCGGGCGAAACCGAGCAGCGTCTCTATTCGCTCGATGCGTGGCGCGAGTGTCCGTATTACACGCCGCGCGAGCGGGCCGCGCTGGCGTGGACCGAAGCGGTGACGACGCTGGAAAATCAGGTGCCGGATGCCGTGCACGAGGAAGCGCGCGCGCAGTTCAGTGAGAAAGAGCTCTGCGATCTGACACTCGCGATCGTCGCGATTAATGCCTGGAATCGGCTCTCGATTTCCGCGCGCCTTACGCCGGGAACGTATCAGCCGTCGCCGAAGGTCACGGAGGCCGCACAGTGAGCGCCGCGGTCTATCCGGCAGTAGAACGACGGAACGGGATCGCGTCCGCCGATACGTTGATGCTGCTCATTCCCGGGACGATCTGGGGCGCGTCGTTTCTGTTTATCGCCGAGGGATTGAAAGCCGTTGCCCCGGCGGGGGTGACGTTTGTGAGCATCCTGATAGGCTTCTCGACGCTCGCATGCTTTCCGTCGACGTGGCGTCGAGTCGATCGCGCGGACTGGCCGCGCATTGCATTACTCGGTTTCGTGTGGCTTGCATTTCCGTTGACGCTTTTTCCTTACGCCGAGGAGCGCGTTTCGTCGGCATTGACCGGAATGCTCAATGCAGCCATTCCGCTGTTCACCGTCATCATCAGTTCGACCATTGAGCGCAGATTTCCGTCGCGCGGCATTGTGGCCGGCGTGGGGGTTGGGATGTTCGGCGCATTATTGATTGCGCTGCCGACGATTCACGAAGGCCGCAGCAGTACGATCGGCATGATCATGATTCTCGCGGCGCTGGTGTCGTATGGCTTTGCATTGAGCATCGCCAAGCCGTTGGAGGCGCGATATGGCGCCGTACCGGTGATCTGGCGCGCACAAGCCGTCTCGCTGCTGCTGACGGCTCCGTTAGGCGGACCAGCGCTGCTGCACGCACAATGGACACCGCGTGCTTTGCTTTCCCTGATCGCGTTAGGCGCACTCGGTACGGCGATCGCGCCCGTCATGCTTGCCAGCATTGCAGGCCGTATCGGAGCTGCACGCGCATCATCGTCGACTTACCTGATTCCCGGGGTGGCGCTCATCTTAGGCGTCGTTGTCTTAAACGAGCATGTTTCCACAATCGCGGTAATCGGCTGTGCAGTGTGCGTTGCAGGAGCCTGGACCATGCGCCGCGCACAGGCACGTGCCTAAATTGATGGTAAGTATTTAACGGCCTTCCGGCACTCCTTAAGTGAGGAGGATGGCCTATGCTCAGAAAGTTTGTCTCTACGCTGGTTTCCTTTCTCTGTCTATGCGCGTATGCGCAACCGTCGCCGCCGCCAGCATCGCGGCCGCTTCCACTCGATCCATTGACGCCCGCGGAGGTGGCGTCCGCGGGTGAGATTGTTCGGAAAGATCAGCGCGTCGTAGCCGCGGCTGGCGATCAGCCGCGCGTCGTGCTCGTGCAGTTCATAGCGCCGAAACTCACCAGTAACGCCGAGCCGAGTGGCCGCTTTGCGGAAGTGGTCGTCCACAATGACCGTGCGGGTGGCGGCGCTCGTGTACTGGTCAATCTCGGAACGAGCTCTGTCGCGGACGTTGTGCGCCTTACAGAACGCAATGTGCCGATCGGCGACAGTGACGTCGAAATGGCCGCGTCGCTGGCGCTACAAAGCGGCGAAGTGCAGCGATTACTCGGCGGTCCTGAGGCCGCGCGACGGTTCAGTGTTTCGCTGCGCGCGACGAATCGCGACACGGCTTTGCAGAACGCCATTGAAGGAGTTTCGGATCGCAGCTGGGATCCCGACGATCCCTGCAGCACGCATCGCTGTGTCGGACTCTTCTTCCGCTCGCGCGGTCAATATTTCGCCAGCAATCAGGTGACCGTCGACCTAACCGACCGGCGCGTACTGGTGCGGCAACAGCGGGAAACGCCTCTCCCGCAAGGAGGACAGGCACAATGAAACGCACGCTTCTGCTCCTGCTCGCATTGTGCGTGATTGCACCGTCGCTGTTTGCGCAGGGACAATCATGTTCCAGTCCGTATTTCATTGACCAGCCCTTCCCGTCGTCGGGAACCGAAGTGTCGCGCTGGCGATTGTGCTGGACGTTTGTCAATGGACCCGGCCTCGTGATTACCGGTGCATTTTTCCGTCCGACGCCAACCTCGCCGTTCATTAAAGTCTTATACGACGGCCGGCTCGCGGAATTATTCGTGCCGTATCATCCCGGTAGTCCGCGCTATCACGACATTACCTACAGCTTCGGTCCCGTTCCCCTCTCACAAGCCCAATGCACCGGCACGATCCTCGGCACAAACAAAGAGACGTGTAAGGAAGTTCGCGACCGCGGCATCATGTGGATGTGGAATTCGAGCTCGCGCCGCGGACAGGAGCTCGTCTTGTGGAGCGTTCTTGCCGCGGCGAATTACAACTACATCATCGAGTGGAGTTTCCGCGACGATGGCGTGTTCTCGAGTCGCATCGGCGCGACGGGCGTGCCGGCCGGACAAGCCACACACCTGCACGGTCCAGTGTGGCGCCTCGATATCGATCTCAATGGCGCGTGCTGTGACACGGTGACGCATATGTCGCACAAAGAGATCGGTGCAAAGGGATTCGACACCATGACTACGGTGGCGAACGCCACGGGATTTCATTGGGATCCGGTGGCATACACCTCACTGCACGTGACTGACGCAACATTGCGGACACCGGGCGGCAAGACGTCAGGATGGATGTTCATGCCCGAGCGCGGCGGCACGCCATTCCATCAGGAGCCGTTCACCTGGTACACGTACTGGGTCACGCCGTATGTGTGGAATCAGACCGACGGCGCGCAATTACCGACGTATGTGGCCAATGCACCGAATACGCAGAATACCGACACGGTGCTGTGGTATTACGGCGGCCTGCATCACATCATTCGTGCCGAGGATAATGCGCCGAATGGAGCGTCACAGATGACGCTCGCAATGTACGAGGGCTGGCATTTGATGCCTGTAGCCGTTTGGGATTCGACGCCGTTTTATCCGTAGCCTGGCGATGGAGCGGCAGACTCGCTTCCGCCGCTCCATCCCTAAACTGGCACAATGTGCGTCATGCGATCCCTTGCAGCCCTCTTCGTGATGCTGATGCTCGTCTCGTGCAGCACGTCTCAGGAATCGCTCGATCCGGGAGTCCGGGACTTCCTGCTCGACAGCTCAGCAAGCGATTTTCGTCTGCACGGACCACAACCGGCTCAGGTTCGTAACGTGCGCGCCGGATATCTGGTCACGGGCGAAGGCACGAAACAATACGTGCTCTGCGGTGAGTTCTTACCCGCTGCCGGTGACGAGGCGACGCAATGGACGCGATTTGCGACGATCAAGACCGATCCCTATGAACAATGGATCGGCGGGCAAGCGGACAATTGGTGCGGTCGCTCGTCGATGGTGTGGGTCAATGAGGATTTGACGGTATCGTTGTGGAATCGGCTGCAGTAGAAATTCATGGCCGATCCATGATCAACAGCGTTGACGTCGCGGAGGCATAAAGCCGGCCTTCGCGATCGAGCAATTTGCCTTCTGCAAATGCCGCACGGCGTCCGAACGACAACACGCTTCCCTCGGCGCGTAATGGACCAGTGTCGCGCGTAATCGTCTTGTGATACGCGACCTTCAATTCCAGCGTCGTGTACATCTGCGTCGCACTGAGCAGCGTATGTACCGCGCAGCCGCACGCGGAATCGAGCAGTGTCGCGGCATACCCGCCGTGCACCATGCCGATCGGGTTGTAAGCGTGATCGCCGGGCGTGCCGGTGAAAATCGCCCGGCCCTTGTCGACTTCGACAAGATCGAATTGCAGCGACTCCGCGATGCCCGGCTTGCGGCCGGCGCTCAATAACGCGCGGAGTTGCGAGAGGCCGTCGAGACCGGCACCGACTTCGTTCACAAGACTCATGCGAACGATGCTAACTCAGGACGCTGCGCGCGCTCGCCGTAAACATCCCGGCTTCCGATTCGGTCGTGCCGCGCGGAAACAACAGCTTGCGCGTTCCGCGATGCGTCGTCACGAGCAACACCCAGCGTTTCCGCACGCTCAATTCGACGAGCCAGATGCCCGGGACCACGCAGGCGATTCCGGCAATCCAACTCGCGTGATACATGCCACCGCGCTGGAACACGTTGACGAGCGCAATCAACGGCAGTACCGAGAACGCGATCAGTGCGAGGCCGAGGATCAGCGTGATGATGGGGCGCTCCCCGCCTACGGCACGAATGCTTTCGATCTGCACGATCTGCTCGCGCGGAACGAAGACGAGATGACGTGGTCCGTCGACCTCGCCGGCGCCGTCTGGTCCGACGCGAACGCGGCCGAGTTGCACGTGCGTTTCCGAACTCACGCGGCGAGTGTAGCCGAATTATCGCGCCGCGAACTTGATTGTGGCGTTGTTCTCACCGGTCAACACATTGACCGAAATCGGCGCCGCAAACTCCGACGCGATCTCATAAAGCATCTGCCCCTCGGCATTACTGCGATACGGCCAGAACTCGTACGTGCCCGGCGGAATGCGCCGCAGCGAAACGCTCCCTTCGTCATTCGTCGTCAATGGAAATCCGCGTGTACTGAGCAATCGCGCGATCTCCGGCGGGACGACCGTGCCGTCGATGCGCATCAGCAGCTTGAGATTTGAGAACGCATCGCCAGCCTCGGATTTCAATACCAGATTCAATGACGACGTTCCTTCCGGTACACGAATGACGATCGATTCGTTTCCATTGAAACCCCCGACGCCAATCGAGCCATCGATCGGCAGCGCATAAATCGCACAAGAACCGGAGCGCGGCTGTGCGACCTCGGCGATTCCTTCCTCGTTCGTCATCGCCGTCGATTTCACATCGCCATTACATGACGTAATGAGCGTCGCGTTACTGAGCGGACGATCGCGCTTGTCGAGCACGCGCACCGTGCGCGGATCGCCATGCGTCAGCTCGAGATCGACCGTGTGCGTCTGATTGCCACGAAGCTCGAATCGCGCGGCATCGCTGTCGAGAAACGACGTCGCACGCGCCGCGATGGTGTGCGCACCTTCGCGAACTCCGAAGAATTCGAACCGACCATCGCTCGACGATCGCGTGCGCATCGATAACGTCGACTCGCCTCCCTCGGAACGCAACGTAATCAATGCATCCGCAATCGGAGCGCCATCTGCATCGACGACATGACCGCGAATGTGGCGATCCGGCACATCAATCGTCTTTGGTTTCGAATCGATGTAGAGATCGATGCGATGCGGCGCCGACGTGCGATCACGGCTTACGCTCGCGATATACAAAGCCGGTTCCCACAAATCGCCAGCGAAGAAACCGTCGACGCCCGTTTCGACTTGCGTGCTCCATCGTAATTCCTCGTGCGTAAGTGCAATATGCGCCGCCGGAATTGGCGCGCCCGCGAGCATTGTGCGCAGCACTGCTCGCGACTTTGGAATGCTCAACGTGAGCGCCAGGTCATTCGCGCCGACGTTTGCTTTTGCACTGAGACGTTGCAACGGTTGTGGCCCGCTCGCGAGCACCGTGTACAGACCCTCGTGCAAATCCCTAAACGTCACGTTCGATTCGCGCGCGCCGAGTGTTTTCGTCGACGACCATTCGGGCGGACGGCCATCGACGCGCGTCGCAATCGCCACGTCGATCGGACCGGTAAATCCGTTTCGATCGATCGTAATCTTCAATGTCGCCGCGGAGGCTGTAAGGCCCACGCACAATGCGATGACAGAAGCGAAGAACCTGTGCATGATCGTGATCTCCGGAAAGGCGATCTTTCCCGCATTCACGATTTCGAGTTTGGTTATTTCTGCGCGACCGTTTGCGGCGTGCGGACTTCGGCGACCTGCGCCGTCGTAGTCACGCTCTTGGAGTCGAGCGTGGGGCGCGTCACTTCGATCGACGCGACCTTCCACTCGGCCATGACGGATGCCTGCGGAGCGCGGCCGATGCAATAGCCGTAGTACTCCTCGCAACCCGTTTCGGTGTAGCGGCAGCGGAATCCGCTGTACGGTTCGTTGTAGCACTCGTTCCAGTAGTAATCGCAGGCCTCGCATTGAGGCGCGGCGAAGGACGGAGCGGCAGCCATGAGCAGCAGCGTACAGATCAGGACGATTCTGAGTTTCATCGTCTCCTCCTTATTGCGGGAAAGATCGCCTGACATCATTCTCGCAAAATGTGTGGAAATAT
>JBQCJC010000228.1:0-10567 GCA_051953135.1 Thermoanaerobaculia bacterium
GTTGACGAACACCGACTGCACGCCGAAGTCGGACGTCTGCGACAGCGCCGGCACCGGATCCCATTCGATCTGCGAGGCATCCGGATCGACGCTGAAGTATTGCTGTCCGTTCACGAAGAGGAAGTTGCCGTGGATGCGGAAGTCACTTCCGGATTGATAGTTGTTTTCATTGCGCAACTGACGGAACTCTTCGGCACCACCAACGAGCGAGTGGTTGCCGAGCGAGCCGGTGCCGAGGAAGTACGAAGCCTTCGCCACCCAGCTCTTGTTGTTGCGCTCTTTCGGCGGACACGGTGAGCCGCAGAACGTCGGTGACCAGCCGCGGACGCCGAGGTCATCGTCCACGAGCAACGTGCCGTTCGTGAGATCGCGAGCTTCCGCGCCATTCGTGAACTGATCGTTCATCCGGCTGTACTGCCCTTCGATCAGCAGGCTGTCGGTGAGCACGCCGCTGTAATTCGCTGAGAGCAGCGACTTCGGACGAAGGTACGGCGCGAGACTGCGCAGATCGACCACGCGACCGCCGCTGACATTGTTCTCGCGCTTCTCTTCGCTATCGATGTACGTCGCGACGAGTGAGTGTCGCGGCGTAATCTGACCGGTCAGCTTTCCTTCGAAGCGCGTGTCTTTCGTTTTGAAGACGTACGGAATGTTCGTCAGCGTGGTCTGGCGTGACAGCGACGAATTGTTGATGCGTCCGGCGCCGAAGAACCACAGCCGGTCGCGAATGATGCGACCCCCGAGTGTTGCTTCGTACGCGCTGTTGATGTCGTCGATCGGCTCCGCCTGTGCGGCGTAGTCCGATTTCGCCGTCCACTTCGGATTCGTCAGTGAATCGCGCAGCGATCCGCTGAAATCGTTGCCGCCTGACTTCGTGATCGTGCTGACCACGCCGCCGGTGAAGCGTCCGAACTCCGCGGATACGCCGCCGGTGAGCACGGTCGTTTCCTGAATCGCGTCTTCGATGTACAGCGGGTTTGGTTGTCCTCGAAGATTCTCGTTCACGATCACGCCGTCGACGAGAAAGAGGTTGTCGTACGAGTTCGCGCCGGAGATCGTGATCTGGTTGTTCGGCCCGGCTTCGTTGACGCCCGCGGCGAGGCGGGTGATGTCGTCGATCGTGCGGCCGGTCGGCAACTGATTGATCTGCTCGGTGAGAAAGTTCGTCGCCACCTCGGTCGTCTCGACCGCGGGCGCGGCGGAAGCCGTGACCGTCAGCGATTCGGCGACCGAGGACATCGCGAGCTCGATGTCGGCGCGATTCGTCTGCGCCAGGCCGACGGTGACGCGCTTCGTGACGTGTTGCATCCCGCTCAGTTCGAACGCGACGTTGTAGACGCCCGGCGGTAATGCCGGAAACGAATAACCGCCCGCGTCATTCGTGACCGCGGTACGGCTTCCCTGAAGAACAGGAGACGTCACCGTGACGGTCACACCCGGCAGCGGGTTGCCGCCGCTCGTCACCGTTCCGGTCAGCATTCCCGTGGTTCCCTGGGCAAAGGCGGAAAAAGCAAATACGAAAACGAGGACGGACACGACCGCACATCGGCGGATCATCAACATTCAAACCTCCTGAATTCTGGAAGTAGGGGTCAACGCCGTTTTGAAGTGTTCGGGATGTTCCTGATTGTAGCGGTGCTTCCGTCAGAATTTGCGAGTGACGTGGCGCCGCGGATCGCGCGGATACAATGCGCGGCCATGCCGCTCGTCCGCATCTCGCTTCGCAAAGGGAAATCGCCTGAGTTTCTGCGCGATCTCTCGAATTCCGTTCACGCCGCGCTCGTCTCGCAGGCCAATGTTCCGGCCGACGATCTCTTTCACATCGTGGAAGAGCTCGAGCCGCATCAGCTCATCGCGCATCCGACGTATGGCGGCGTGAATCGCGGCGACGGTCTCGTCGTCATCCAGATCACGCTCAACGCGGGACGCACGGTCGAGATCAAACGAGCGCTTTATGCCGACATCGCGAAGCGGCTTCAGGAGTCGATCGGCGTTCGTCCGGACGATGTCCTGGTCAGTCTCGTCGAGGTGACGAAGGAGAACTGGTCCTTCGGGAACGGTCTCGCGACGTACGCGCAGCAGTGAACCGCCTGTAGAATGCGCCGTCTTTTTCCAGTGTTCCGCCTGGGACGTAGCTCGTGTGACTTCGAGTGAGGGTCACGCGTCTCAAGCAAAAATCCGCGTCTTCGACAGGACTTATGACTCGAATTCTAGTGATGCTCGTAGTGATGCTGCTCGCGGGCCGCGTCGCAAGAGCACAGACCAATACCGAACAGGAACGTCCGAAACCGAGAGCGGGGTCCATCCTCGATACGACAGGCGGTGGCCGTGTCACCGACGCGCCGGCACCAACCCGCGCGAACGTACAGACCGTCGAGCGATTCGAGGTCACAGGCAACACATCCGTCGCCAGTGACACCATTCGCGTCTACCTCGGCATCAGTCCCGGCGAGCCGTACCTTCCCGAAGTCATCCAGCGCAACTTCCTCAACCTCTGGCAGACCGGTCTCTTCGATGACATTCGCATCGAGACCGAGCAGGGCGAGACCGGCGTCATCGTCCGCGCTGTCGTGCAGGAGCGCCCGCGCATCGGCTCCGTCGAATATCGCGGAAACAAAGAGCTGAACGCGCAGAAGATCGGTGAAGCACTCGAGCGCGAGAAGATCGATCTTCACGTCGGCAACACCATCGAACAGACGCTCGTGAAGCGCGCCGCGGAAGCAATCAAGCGCGCGTACAGCGAAGGCGGCTTCGAAGGGGTGCAGATCGACACGATCACCGAAGACCTTTCCGAGCCGAACGAAAAGAAGATCGTCTTCGTAATCAACGAAGGGATCAAGGCGAAGGTCGCCGCGATCGACTTCGTCGGCAACAAAGCCTTCTCCGACCGCCGTCTCCGCGGCGCGATGAAGGACGTCAAGAAGCACAACATCTACACGTGGATCCGCAAGAAGAACCTCTACATCCCGTCGAAGCTCGATGAGGATCTCGAGCGCGTCAAGAACTACTACCAGGATCACGGATACCAGAAAGTCGCGTTCGGCGATCCGCAGATCACCACCGTCGGCAAGCGCGTGAAGATCACGATTCCTGTGAAGGAAGGCGAGATCCACACGTTCGGCGAAGTGTCCGTCAGCGGCAACACGGTCTTCACCAACGAACAGATCATCGGCGACTGGCCGCTCAAGAAGGGCGAGACGCTGCGCCGCAAGCCGATTCAGAGCCGCGTCGATGCATTCGGCGAGGCGTATCGCATGCGCGGCTACATCTACGCGTACGTCGATCCGGAGTACATCGACAAAGGCAACAACGTCATCGACGTGAACATGAAGGTGTACGAAGGCGAGCAGTTCCGCCTCGGCCGCCTCGAGTTCGAAGGCAACACCACCACGAAAGACAAAGTGCTCCGCCGTGAGATCTTCCTCGAGGAAGGTCAGATCATGGACATGGAGACCTTCAAGCAGTCGCTGTACAAGCTCGGCCAGCTCGGCTACTTCAAAGTCACGGACAATCCGGACTTCAAGGTCAATCAGGACACGAAGACCGTCGACATTACGGTCAAGGGCGCGGAAGAAGGCAAGAACGACATCCAGTTCGGCGGTGGTTACTCCGAGGGTGGCGGCTTCTTCGTGCAGGCGCAGTTTGCGACGCGCAACTTCCTCGGCGAAGGTGAGAACTTCTCGCTCGGATATCAGCGCGGCAGCCGCACCGACTTCTTCAGCATCTCGTACGCTGACCCCTGGTTCATGGACACGCCGAACAGCCTCGGCATCTCGCTTTACAACCGCGCCACCGTTTATCCGCGTTCGCTCGGATACGAACAGCGCGGCAAAGGCGGAACCATTGCGTACGGCTATCGCCTGCATCGCTTCGACAGCTTGTCGCTGCTGTACGGCTACGAAAAAGCCAACACGCTTTACGACACCGTCGAGCAGCCCGACGCGAACGGCAACATTCCGGTTGGCGGCGTGACGCGCCTCAACTTCACGACATCGACGATCGTTCCGTCGTATCGCTACGACTCGCGCGATAACCCGTACGACACCTCGCGCGGTTCGCGCGTGAGCCTCAGCCTCGCGTACGCGGGTGGTCCGATCGGCGGCACCGTCAACATGTTCAAGCCGACCATCGGCCTGACGCGCTTCTTCAAACTTTCGCGCAAGAGCTCCATCAGCGCGAACGTCGAAGCGGGCTACATTTTCCCGTTCGGTGACGATGACGAGTGCGCTTACGCGTACAGTGACCTCTCGACGGAAAAGCCGAACCTGTGCGTGCCGACCTCCGAGCGTTTCATCGTCGGCGGCGAGTTCTCGGTGCGCGGATTCCAGTACGGCGTTCTCGGACCGTATGAGAACTATCCGAACTACGGTCTGCGTCCGGCGGGTGGCTACAGCCACCAGACGTACAACTTCGAATACATCTACCGTGTGAACGATCCGATTCGATTCGTCCTTTGGGCAGACGCGGGCCGTGCATATGGTTATAAGGAAAAGTTTGATTTCGGAGCTCTGCGTTACTCGGTCGGTGCCGAGATGCGCGTGTTCCTTCCGGTCTTCCAGTTCCCGCTGCGCTTCATCTACGCGGTGAACCCGGCGCCGGAAGATACGGACAAGGGCAGGTTCGAGACGTTCCAGTTCACCATCGGGAATACGTTCTAAATCACGCCGGCTTAAGGCCGTCGTTCAACGGATCAGAAGAAGGGGAGACCTCATGAAGAAGTTCCTGGTTACGGTTGCTGTCGCCGCGCTGGCGACTCCGATGTTTGCGCAGAGCGCACCGCAGCGTGTGGCGGTTATTGATGTGCAGAAGGTTCTGACGCAGTCGACGGCCGGCAAGGCCGCTTACGACAAGCTGAAGAAGATGCAGGACGACCGCGTCGAGAAGGCGAAGCAGATGGACGAAGAGATGCGCAAGCTCGATTCCGACATCAGCACGAAGCGTCTTTCGCTGAGCGAAGACAAAATCGCCGAGATGCAGAAGCAGCTTTCGGACAAGCGCATCAGCATGCAGCGTTACGCGCAGGACGCCGACCGTGAGATCGGCGAGGCGCGCGATCGCGAGCTGCAGGCGCTCGAAGCGAAGATCAAGCCGGTCATCGACGCCCTCGGCAAAGAGATGGGTCTGGCCGCGATCTTCAACAAGTTCGAGTCCGGCCTCGTCTACGCGTCGGACGCGATCGACATCACCGACACGGTGATCAAGCGCTTCAACGACGCCGCGCCGGCCGCTGCCGCCGCGAAGAAGTAAGCGCGAATCGTTCGATCGCACACGAAAGCCCCCCGCAAGGGAGGCTTTTTGTTTGTTGGGAGTCGCAGGCGAAGCAAGCCTCAATCCTCAATCCTCAATCCTGAATCCTCAATCCATTACAATCCGCCCCCGCCATGCCCGCCGTCTCTCTCTCTGACATCATCGAATTCGTCCGCGGCCGCTACGACGGTCCGCGCGACGTGATGATCGACGGCGTGCTTCCGCTGAGCGAAGCGACCGAGCGTCACATCAGCTTTCTCTCGAATCCGAAATACGCGCCGCAGATCGAAACGACGAACGCGATCGCGATTCTCGTCTCCAACGATCTTCCCGGAGACTCACCGCGCTGGATTCGCGTCGCCGACCCGTACTACGCGATGGCCACCACCGTCGCGCGCTTCTTCGCGTCGCGTCCGCAACCGCGCGGCATCTCGCCGCATGCGTCGATCGCACAGAGCGCGAAGCTCGGCAACAACGTGGCGATCGGCGCGTTCGTCTCGATCGGCGAGAACGTCGTCATCGGCGACAACGTCGTGATTTATCCGAACGTCACGATCGAAGACGGCGCGGAGATCGGCGAGAAAACGATCCTCTATCCCAACGTCTCGATTTACTACGGCTGCAAAATCGGCCGGCGTTGCATTCTGCACAGCGGTGTCGTGATCGGATCCGATGGCTACGGCTTCGCGACCGATGCGAATGGCTATCACCACAAGATCCCGCAGGTCGGGATCGTGCGCGTCGAAGACGAAGTGGAACTCGGCGCCGGCACGACCGTCGATCGCGCCGCGTTAGGCGAGACCGTCATCGGCGAAGGTACGAAAGTCGACAACCTCGTGCAGATCGGCCACAACGTGCGCATCGGCAAACGGTGCCTGCTCGTCGCGCAGGTCGGCATCGCGGGCTCGACAACCCTCGGCGATCACGTGCAGGTCGGCGGGCAATCGGGATTCGCCGGACATCTGAAGATCGGCGATCGTGCGCGCATCTATTCGAAAAGCGCGGTGTTCGACGACGTGCCCGAAGGCGTGTGGGTGCGCGGCATCCCCGCCGTCAATCAGCGCGATTACGTTCGCCAGCAGCGAATTCTTCAACAGCGGGACAAAAACAAATGAGCATCCTCAACATCACAGACATCATGAAGCTCCTGCCGCATCGTTATCCGATGTTGCTGGTCGACCGCATTCTCGAGATCGAAGACGGCAAGCGCATCGTCGGTCTGAAAAACGTCTCGGCGAACGAGCAGTTTTTCCAGGGACACTGTCCCGGCGCGCCGGTGATGCCCGGCGTGTTGATCGTCGAAGCGATGGCGCAGTGCGGCGCGGTCCTGTTTCTGCGCGATCTGCCCGATCGCGACACGAAGCTCTTCCTCTTCGGCGGCGTCGACAAGGCGCGCTTTCGCCGGCCGGTCGTGCCCGGCGATCAGCTCATCATGGAGTGCACGGTCCTGCAGAAGCGCGCGAACACGGTCAAGCTGCAAGGGACCGCGCGCGTGAATGACGTCGTCGTCGCCGAAGCCGAGATGCTGAGCGTGATGACGAATCGTCCCGAGTAACGAGACCCGGAGTAATCAACGAAATGGCAGCTATCGCAGAAACCGCAATCGTCAGCGCCGATGCTTTACTCGCGGACGACGTCGTCGTCGGTCCGTACGCGGTCATCGGTCCGCACGTCACCATCGGCGCCGGATCCGTCATCGGCCCGCACATGCGCATCGAAGGTCCCACCACGATCGGCGAGCGCAATCGCTTCATCGGTCAGTCCTCGATCGGGACCGATCCGCAGGATTTGAAATTCAAAGGCGAGCCGACGCAACTGCGCATCGGCAACGACAACACATTCCGCGAGTTCGTCACGATCAATCGCGGCACCGTTGGCGGCGGCGGAATCACGACCATCGGCAACAACAATTTCTTCATGGCGTACGCGCACGTCGCGCACGACTGCCATGTCGGCTCGAGCACGATCTTCGCGAACAACGCGACGCTCGCTGGCCACGTCGAAGTCGGCGACTTCTCGAATGTCGGCGCGTTCTCCGCGGTGCATCAGTTCTGCCGCGTCGGCAATCACGCGTTCATCGGCGGAGGCTCGATCTGCACGCAGGACGTGCTGCCGTTCGTGAAGACGGTCGGCAATCGTCCCGCAAAGTCGTACGGCATCAACACGATCGGCCTGCAGCGCAAAGGCTTCCCGAAAGAAACGATCGAAGCGCTGCAGCGCGCTTATCGCATTCTCACGCGCTCGAAGATGCTGCTCGCGGACGCGCTGATGAAGATCGACGAAGAGCTCGGCGAAGTGGCCGAGGTGAAGTACTTCGTGGAGTTTGTGAAAGGGAGTCAGCGCGGGGTGATTCGATGATTTGGTTGACGGTAGTCGGTAGTCGGTTGTCGGGAGACCACCGACCAACCACGATCCTCGCCTGGCTCCTCGTCTCTCCCAACAACCAACAACCAACAACCGACTACCGGGTGCGCCCATGAACGTCCGCATCGGCGTGGTCGGCACCGGCTACCTCGGGCGATTGCACGCCCGCGTCCTCACGGAAATCCCGCACGCGCAGATGGCCGGTTTCGTCGAGCCGAATGACGCGATCGCGGCGGAAGTCGAATCCGCGCTGAAGATCACGCGCTATCCGAACGTTGCGGCACTCGCACGCGACGTGCATTGCGCCGTCGTTGCGACGCCGACGACATCGCACTTCGATGTTGCTTCGCAACTGCTCGATGCCGGTTGCGACGTCATGATCGAGAAGCCCATCACCTCGACGATCGAAGAAGCGCGCAAGCTCATCGACATCGCGAACGAACACGGCCGCATCATCCAGGTCGGTCACGTCGAGCGCTACAACCCCGCGATCATGGCCGTCGCGGATCTCGTCGGCAATTCGCGTTACGTCGAAGCAGAGCGACTCGGCGTCTTCGTCCCACGCTCACTCGATGTCGACGTGCTCCTCGATCTCATGATTCACGATCTGAATCTCGTGCTCTCGCTGCTGCGGCAGAAGATCGTCGCGATTCAGGCCGTCGGCGTTCCAGTGCTCACCGACAAAGTCGACATCACCAACGTGCGCCTCGAGCTCGAGAACGGTGCCGTTGCGAATCTCACCGCGAGCCGCGTCTCGCAGGATCGCGTGCGCAAACAGCGCTTCTTCGGATCCGACGCGTACATCTCCGTCGATTCGAAAGAGCAGGAAGTGAAAGGCTACCGACTCGTCGACGAAGGCGGCACGCGTGTCATCAAACCGCTCGAAGTGGCGGTGACGAAGAAAGAGCCGCTGCGCGCGGAGAACGAAGCCTTTCTCGATTGCGTGCACAGTCGCACGCGCCCGCTCGTTTCCGCCGAAGACGGACTCGAAGCGGTGGAGCTCGCGATTCGCGTGCGCGAAGCGATCGAAGAATCGCTGGGCAGATTCAGGAACTAACGATGGACATTCAAATCGGCATCATCGGCGGCTCCGGCCTCTACGCGATGGATGGCGTGAACGTGGAGTACGAGCGCACGATCGAGACGCCGTTCGGCACGCCGTCGGATCCGTACGTCATCGGCGAGGTCGATGGCATCGGTGTCGCGTTTCTCTCGCGTCACGGCAAAGGTCATCGCTACACGCCGAGCGAGCTCAATTACCGCGCGAATCTCTACGGCTTCAAAGTCCTCGGCGTGCACACGATTCTTTCCGCGAGCGCGGTCGGCTCGATGAAAGAGGAGTACCACCCGACTGATCTCGTGTTCCCGCACCAGTTCATCGATCGCACGCGTCATCGCGCCGATACGTTCTTCGGCAATGGTCTCGTCGCGCACGTGCCGTTCGCCGATCCGATCTGCGCCGGCGTTTCGTTTCTGATGGGCGAGGCCGCGCGCGACGCCGGTGCGAAGACGCACATGGGCGGCACGTACCTCTGCATGGAAGGCCCGCAGTTCTCGACACGCGCGGAATCGAATCTGTATCGCACGTGGAACGTCGATGTGATCGGCATGACCAATCTCACGGAGGCGAAGCTCGCGCGTGAAGCGGAGATTTGCTACGCGACGATGGCGCTCGTCACCGACTACGATTGCTGGCACCCCGATCACGACGACGTCGACATCAATCAGATCCTCGGCTATCTCCGCGCGAATGCCGAGATGGCGCAGAAGGTTCTGAAGACGTCGATCACGCGCGCCGCGAATCGCAAGCGCGATTGCGCGTGCGTCAACGCCCTGCAGTTCGCGATCCTCACGGATCGCAGCGCCATCCCCGACAAAGTGAAAGAGGACCTCGCTCCTCTGATTCGCAAATACATCCAGTAGGAGAACGAATGTCCATTCTCGTTGTCGGCAGCGTCGCGTTCGACGCGCTGCAAACGCCTTTCGGAAAAGTCGATCGCTGCATCGGCGGCTCCGCCACCTATTTCTCCGTCGCCGCGTCATTCTTCACGGACGTCGATCTCGTCGCGGTGGTCGGAGAAGACTTCACCGATGAAGACGCATCCGTGTTCAACGGACGCAGGATCAACATCGAAGGGCTCGAGCGCGTGCAGGGCGCGCGCACGTTTTTCTGGAGCGGCGAGTACGGCTACGACCTCAATGTCGCGAAGACGCGCGACACGCAGCTCAACGTCTTCGCCGATTTCAAACCGCGCATCAGCGAGAAGCAGAAAAATCCGGACGTGCTGTTCCTTGCGAACATCGATCCTGTGTTGCAGTACGAGGTGCTGCAGCAGGCGGGCCGCCCGCGTCTCATCGCGCTCGACACGATGAATTACTGGATCTCGTCGAAGCACGACGATCTCGAGCGCGTGTTTCGCGCGGTCGATCTCGTGATCATCAACGAAGCAGAAGTGCGTCAGTTCACGAATGAAGCGAATCTCGTGAAGGCGTGCCGCCAGATCCTCGATCTGGGTCCTTCGACGCTCGTCGTGAAGCGCGGCGAGTACGGCGTGCTGATGATTACGAAGACCGCGATTTTTGCGGCGCCCGCGTATCCGCTGGAGAACGTGTTTGATCCCACCGGTGCCGGCGATACGTTCGCGGGTGGCTTCCTCGGCTATCTCGCATCGCGCAGCGAGATTCACGACAAAGAGCTGCGCCGCGCGATCATCTTCGGCAGCGTGCTCGCGTCGTTCACGGTCGAGAAGTTTTCACTCGACCGGCTGCGCGAGATCTCGATCAACGAGATTCACGAGCGCTATCAGGATTTCCGCGCGCTCACGCACTTCGAAGATTTCGAAAAGTAAGTGGAGCGGCCGGGGCTCCACCCCCCCCGGATAGCCAAACGGCGGGGGGAGTGCCCCCCCCCCCCACGGTTCGGCTTAACAACCCCACCCGGTAACACCCGCCTCGT
>JBQCJC010000229.1:0-2728 GCA_051953135.1 Thermoanaerobaculia bacterium
GGGATGCCGAGCTTCTTGGCTTCCTTCACCGCGATGTACTCCTTCTTCGGGTCGATCACGAAGAGGGCATCGGGCAGGCCGTCCATTTCACGGATACCGATGAGGTTTTTCTGCAGTTTGTCGCGCTCCTTGTCGAGAGCAGCGCGCTCTTTCTTGGACATCTCCTTCTCGGTGTCGCCGAGGACCGCCTCGATTTCCTTGAGACGTTCGATCGATTTGCGCACGGTCGAGAAGTTGGTGAGAGTGCCGCCCAGCCAGCGGTTGTTCACGTAGAACATGCCGCAGCGGTTGGCTTCTTCGAGGATCGCGTCCTGCGCCTGGCGCTTGGTGCCGACGAACAGGATGCGTTTGCCCTGGGACGCGAGGTCCGCAATGAATGCCGAGGCTTCCTTAAAGAGCTTGAGCGTCTTCTGCAGGTCAATGATGTAGATCCCATTGCGCTTTCCGAAGATGTACTTCTTCATCTTCGGGTTCCAGCGCTTGGTCTGATGACCGAAGTGAACGCCAGCCTCCAAAAGCTCTTTCATCGTAATAGAGACCGCCAAGTGAACCCTCCTTTACAAGGTCAGAATTGAATTGAATGACATTGAGGTACGCCCTCAAATAAAAAAGACAGGAGCGCTGGCGCTCCTGTCTTCGATTGCACACTGAGAAACCAGAAACATGGGAGGACTAGCGCTTCGAGAACTGGAAGCGAGCGCGGGCACCCTTCTGGCCGTACTTCTTGCGCTCCTTCATGCGCGGGTCGCGCGTGAGGAGACCGGCCTTCTTGAGGCGCTTGCGAAGCTCGAGGTTGTAAACCTGCAGCGCGCGCGAGATGCCGTGGCGGATTGCGCCGGCCTGACCGCTCGGGCCGCCGCCGTCAACGGTCACGACGATGTCGAACTTGTCGATCGTCTCCGTCAGCGACAAAGGCTGCTTGATGATCATCTTCAGCACTTCATTGCCGAAGTAATTGTCCAGCGAGCGGCGATTCACCGTGATCGCACCCGATCCCGGACGAATGTGCACACGCGCCGTCGACGTCTTCCGTCTGCCAGTTCCGTAGTATTCGACCAAAGCCAAGGAATCCTCCTGATTACTCGCCGACCGTGAGCACTTCAGGCTGCTGGGCCTGATGGCGATGCTCGCTGCCGCGGTACACCTTCAACTTCTTCAGCATCTTGCGGCCGATCTTGTTCTTCGGCAGCATGCCCCAGACCGCTTCCTCGATCATCGCTTCCGGCTTTTCAGCACGGACGAAGCGCGCGGCGCGCTCCTTGAGACCGCCCGGATAGAGCGAGTGACGGCGATAGATCTTGTCCGTCTCTTTGTTACCCGTGAGACGGATCTTCTCGGCATTGATGACGATCACGTGATCCCCGGTGTCGAGGAACGGCGTGTACGTCGGCTTCGACTTCCCGGAGATGATGTTCGCGATGGTCGTCGCCAGACGGCCGAGCACGAGGCCCTCCGCATCGACGATGAACCAGCGCGGTTCGATGTCACCCTTCTTGGGAAAATAAGTACGCATGACTCTCCCTGAAAAAACTGATGTCGGTTGTCCGTTATCCGTTGTCCGTGGGGCTCGGGCCGGACAGCGAGCAACTGACTGGAACTACCTGAAACCCTGGAGCGCAGGTGTGGACCGCAAACGCTCCACGGTGAATCAAAGACGAAACACACCTTCCCCTGTGGGGAAAGGGCCAAAACGGTAACACCAGCCAACAGGGGGTGTCAACGAATTCATTCCTCCACGCTCGCGCGCAGAAGAACCGGCGCCGTGGAAACAACACAAGGGCGCTGTCACTTCCCGCTCGATTCGCGAAGTGATACAAGCGCCGCGCTATGACCGCACGAATCATCGACGGCAAGGCCGTCGCCCAGCAAACCGAAGCCGAGGCCGCCGCGGCGATTGCAGGACTTTCGCGAACGCCAGGGCTCGCCGTCGTGCGCGTCGGCAATGATCCCGCGTCCGAGATTTACGTTCGCAGCAAAGCGAAGAAAGCGCGCGAGCTCGGCATCGAAGGCAGCGAGCTCGTTTATCCCGAGACGATGAGCGAGCGCGAGTTGCTCGATGTGATCGAACAACTCAACCACGACGATGCGATCGACGGCATTCTCGTGCAACTGCCGCTGCCGAAACACATCAACGCACGCAACGTCATCGACGCGATCTCACCTGCAAAAGACGTCGACGGTTTTCATCCCGTCACCGTCGGTCTCCTCCACCTCGGCCGGCCGTCCTTCGCGCCCGGCACACCCGCGGGCGTGATTCGTTTGATCGAAGCGACGGGCGAATCGATCGAAGGCAAACACGCGGTCGTCATCGGACGCAGCGACATCGTCGGCAAACCGATGGGCGCGCTGCTGCTCCAACGCAATGCGACCGTGACGATCTGTCATTCGAAAACACGCGACTTGCCTGCGCTTGCGCGACAAGCGGACATTCTCATCGCCGCGATCGGCCGCCCGATTTTCGTGACCGCCGATTTCGTGAAAGACGGTGCGATCGTGATCGACGTCGGCATGAATCGCGTCGGGCCTGAATTCGCGTCGCAGATCGCGCATGACGCGGAGAAAACGCGATTGCTCGAGAAGAACGGAACCGTGCTGTTAGGCGATGTCGATTACGCGCGGGTCCGCGAGCGTGCCTCGTGGATCACACCCGTGCCGGGAGGCGTCGGACCGATGACGATTGCGATGCTGATGCAAAACACCGTCACGGCAGCGCAGCGGAGACACGCGT
>JBQCJC010000230.1:0-5004 GCA_051953135.1 Thermoanaerobaculia bacterium
TCACGTGTGGGGGGTTTTTTTTGGCGCTAGGCCCGCCCGCGGGGTGTAAAAACACCGGGAGATGCCGTGTGTGGGGGGGGGCCCTCCGCCCCGCCGCCACCAAACCCTGGGGGGGGGGCTCCCCCCCCGCCGCTCCACTTAGTCCGCGCCGAACTTCGTGCGACTCGCGTCGTATTTGCGTCCGCGCCATTCGAGGCGTCGTCGCACACCGGTGATCCACATCGAGCGCAACAGAATCCAGCACCACGTCGCGATCATCAGCGGATTCGCGAAGATTGCATTGATGAGGTTGTAGCCGATCGCGCGGAAAAGGATCGCGCGAGTGAGCGAGATGAGAATCACGGTCGCGATTGCATACACATCGCCGGTGAGTGCGAGCGCGTACGGGAGGAGATGAAAGACGATCGCGAGTAACAGAAAAAACACTGCGACGCTGTAGTTGCGGCCGAACACGGCGAACGCGTTTTTCGTGAAGCCGCGAATGATCTCGCCGAGGCCGTGGTACATGCGGACGGAGACAAGATGATCCGCGCGTGCAACCTCGGTACGTTTGCCATTGCGACGCATGAGCCTCGCGAGCGCCACGTCATCAACGACCGCATCTTTGAGTGATGCGTGACCACCAGCGGCGTCGTAATCGCTGCGACGAACCATGTTGCCCGGACCGCCGCCGACCGCGATCAGCGGAATGCGCGTGCGATTCGTCAGCCACATCGGCAGGAACGTGAACGCGAACACCGCGAGATTCGGCATCACGACGTTCTCCCAGAATCCATGCACTTCGAGATGCGGCAGGAGCGAGAGCAACGCGATGTCGTTGCTCTCGAATCGCGTCACCGCGGATGCGACCGCATCCGGTTGATAGATGACATCCGCATCGACGAACAACAACAGCTCGCCATTCGCGCGAACGCTCCCTTGATGCAGCGCCCACGGCTTGCCGAGCCATCCTTCCCGCGGCTCTTCACCAGTGACGACGATGAGACGCGAATCGTCGATCGACTGCAGGATCGCGCCTGTTGCATCGACAGAGCGATCGTTGACGACGATGAGCTCGAAGTTGGGATACGTCTGCGCGAGAAACGCGCGCACCGCGCGCTCGATCGATCGCTCTTCATCGCGCGCTGGAACGATGATCGAGACCAGCGGCCAACGCGCGAGCACGCGCGGCGTCAGTCTCGGAACGAGTTGAAGATTGAGCAGCGTGCGGCCGAAGGCGAGAAGCCAGACGGCGAGGATGAGGATGGAGAGCGTGGACATGAGTTGGCGGTTGACGATCAACCGCCAACAATTCTCTTACGCTTGTCCTGCTTTGCGCTGCGCGTCGACGACGTACGGAGACTCGGGGAAGTCCGTCGTGATGCGGCGATAGGCATCGCGCGACTTCTCGGCGCTGCCCTGCTGTTCGTACGCCTGCGCGAGGAGCATGAGCAACGCGTCGCCCGGAAGCGCCGGCTCGCTCTTTTTCAGCTCCGCTTCGAGCTCCGTCGCCACCGCACCCGCGTCACCGTTCTCGATGCGCATCTGGTAGAGGCTGTAGCGCGCGCCCGCGGCGAGCGTGTGATCCGGATGCTCGTCGATGAATTCCTTGAGCAGCGGCTCGGCGGTTTTGACGTCGCCCTTCGCGGCGGCGATGCGCGCGAGGTAGAGATTCGCAATGTCCGAGGCGTCGCTGCCGCTGTACTGCGACTGCACGTCCTTGAACTGCTTCTCCGCGGCGGCGGTGCGCTCCGCTTCGGTCTTGAACTTCGGCGCGGCGGTCTGCGACTGCTGCGCGGCCTGATCTCCGACCGGCGACTCGAACGTTTCGATGGCGGTGGCGAGCAGCGCCTGCGCCTTGTCTTCCCGCGAGCCGCGGAAGAAGTAGATGCCGAACACGATCGCGGCGATGAGCACGGCGCCGCCGCCGATCATGTAGAGAGTGCGCTGGTTGTCGCGCGCCTTGGCCGACAGTGCGCCGATTTCATCGACGAACTTGTCGTGCTTCAGGTCATGACGTTGTTGACGATCCATGGATGGAAATGCCTCCCGAAAGAAGTGGGCGACTCTAATTCAGGCGGCGCCAACCGTCAATGAAGTGCGAGGATTCCCGGATCGGTTGCTGGTTGGTGGTTGATGGTTGTCCGTTGTCGGGGCAACCGTCCAGCAATGACCCACGAAAATCTTGCGCGTTTCTCCTGACAACCGATAACCATCAACCGCCAACCGTTTACAATACACACCATCGGTCCGGCAGCCACACCTCGGGGCATTGATGTTGCAGCGGGCCCGATTCACGAACTCGACTTCATTGCACCACGGGAGCAACATGACCGCGCGGCGCGCGTTAACGGCCACGATCCTCGTCCTCATCTCCGTCGCTGCCCTGGCTGCTCCGCGACGAACAGACGGCGATCAACTCACGGCCACCGTCCTTTGCTATCACATCGTCGAAGCGCCCGCCGCTCCGCGGATGCACATCGATCGTGAAACGTTCCGCCAGCATCTCCGCTACATCGAGATGACCGGCTACAACGTCATTCCTCTGCGTCATCTCTACGAGTACGTCACCGGACAACGCGCATCGATTCCGAAGAACGCCGTGGTCATCACGATCGATGACGGCTGGCGCAGCACGTACACCGAGGCGTATCCGGAGCTGCAGAAACGCAAGTTCCCATTCACGGTCTTCGTCTATCCGAACATCATCGGCAAGACCGCGAACGCATTGACGTGGGCGCAGATCAAAGAGATGTCCGACGCGGGCGTCGACATTCAGAGCCACGCGCTCACGCATCCGTTCCTCACGAAGCGCAGACACGCGTCGATGGATGACGACAAGTACGCGGTGTGGCTGCGCAACGAGCTCGCACAGAGCAAGAAGATCCTCGAGAAAGAAACCGGCAAGACCGTCGACTTCATCGCCTATCCGTACGGCGATTACGACGACACGGTGGCGAAGATGGCGGAGAAGACCGGCTACAACGCCGCGCTGACGTGCGATTTCGGTCGCGTGAAGAAGGGCAGCGATCCGCTGAAGATGAAGCGCTTCGTGATCGACGACAAGATGGATTTCGCCGCGTTCCGCAAGTACATGGGCGCGACGCCGCTGCAGATCGCGGAGATGTCGCCGAAGCCGGGCGCAGCCGAGCCGACGACGACGCTCATCAGCGCGAAGATTCCGGCGTTCCAGAATCTCGATCCGAAATCAGTCGGCATGGCGCTGCTCAGCGCCGGCGCCGTGATGCCGTACTCGTACGATGCGAAGAACGGCACGATCGCACTCGCGCTTTCGAATGCGATCAGCACGCTGAAAGCGAAGTATCACCGCGCGGTGGTGTGGGGCACGGATGTGAAGACAGGCAAGCGCGTCGAAGCGACGTGGGTGTTCCGCGTGCCCGATCCGAATCAGCCGGAGCCGAAGCCCGCTGCGCCAAAGGCGCTGCCCGTGGTGACCGCGAAGGTACTGGCAAGCGCGATCGCCGGTGCGCCGGTGAGCTCTCCGAAGAAGTAGACGACGAGAGGAGCGCCGGTGTCCTCACCGGCTGGTCCGGCGGCGTCATCGCCGCCGTCAAGCGACGCGGGCGATGACGCCCGCGGGCCAGCCGACGATGGCGGCGGCGTTCCTACGGCAGTTTAATCTCGGGTTCTTCTTCGCGTTCGCGGTAGAGCACCGCGATCTTTCCAACCGTCCCCACGAGCTCCGCATCACTCGCACTTGCGAGCGATTGCGCGACTTCCTTCCGCTCGGACGAGTCATCCACATCGACGCGCACTTTGATCAGCTCGTGCGACTCGAGTGCTTTCTTCGTCTCGGAGATCACGCCTTCCGTCACTCCCGCTTTGCCGACGCGAACGATCGGCGAGAGTGGATGAGCGAGGCCTTTGAGGTACTGCTTCTGTTTCGACGTCAATGCCGCCATGTCACTTCACTCTCTGCAGGCGCTGCAAGAACGCGTCCGGCGGCTCGAAGCCGGTGACGCGCTCGGCGCTTACTTCATTGCCTTGCGAATCGAGAAACACGATCGTCGGCACGCCGAGAATCGCGTACTGCTTCGTCAGCTCTTTCGTCTTCGCATCGCTCGGAACCGTGAGATCGGCTTTGATGCGCACGAAGCGATCGAGCTCGCCCGCGATCTTCGCATCGGCGAACGTCTTCTCGTCGAGCTCCTTACACGGGATGCACCAGTCGGCGTAGAAATCGATCACCACCGGTTTGCCCGCGGCTTTCGCTTCGGCGATCGCCTTCGTGTCGTACTTATCCCAGCTCGGACCACCTTCGTGTTTGCGCGGAATCGCGAAGAGGATGCCGCCGATGAGCAGCAGAATCGCAACCGCGTAACGCAGCGTCGGCGCGCCTTTCGCGCGTGAGACGAAGATGAAGATCGCGCCGATGAGCAGGCTCGCGGCGACGCCGTACTGGAACGCGGTCTCGCCGATCAGCGCGCGCAGGAAGTAGACGGCCATGGCGATGAGCACGAAGCCCATGCCCTTCTTCACCGTCACCATCCATTCGCCGGGACGCGGCAACGCGTTCAGTGCGACGAGGTACGGAAAGCCGAGTCCGAATGCGAGCGCGGCGAACATCAGTCCGCCTAACAACGGACTGCCGAGCGACGCCACGAGTCCGATGAGCGAGATCACCACCGGTCCAACACATGGTGCCGCGACGATGCCGATCAGCAATCCCATGATCAGCGCGCCGGTCATGCCAGCGCGGCCCTGCGAGCGATTCGCGATCCACTGCGGCGGTTGAATCTCGAACGCGCCGAACATCGACGACGCGAGCACGAGCATCATCAGCGCGAAACCGATGAGCACCGCCGGATGCTGCAGCCACGCGCCAAAGAGTTTTCCGGAAAGCGCGGCGAGCACGCCGAGAGTCGAATACGTGATGACGATGCCGAGGACGTACATGAACGACAAGCCGAAGCGTCGTGCGCGACGGCCGTCGCTCTGCAAAGCGAAAAATACGAGCGTGTTAGGGATTATCGGAAATAAGCAAGGCGTGTGATTAAGCGCGAG
>JBQCJC010000231.1:0-6581 GCA_051953135.1 Thermoanaerobaculia bacterium
GCCCGCCGATAAAGCAAACACCCGGGGGGCAATGAGCCCGCCGCTCCACTGAGAACCGCGATACTTCTCAATCTCCTCGCTGCTTCTTCCAGCGCCGCGAAATCTTTCGCGAAGCAGAATCGCAGCAGGCGATCGCCCGCATTGCTCGCGTAGAACGACGGCCCCGGCACACTCGCCACCTTCGCTTCTTCGATCAACGCCATCGCTGCTTCGCTCGCATTCGTGAATCGCTCCGGAATCTCCGCGAGCATGTAGTACGCGCCCTGCGGCACGAACGGTTTGAATCCACCTTCGCGCAGTGCGTCCGCGAGAATGTCGCGCTTCTTCTGATAATCGCGCGAGAGATTGCGGTAGTACTCGTCGCCGATCTCCAGCGCACGCGCGATGCCCCACTGCAATGGCGTCGGCGCACAAACGTAGAAGAGGTCATTCACCAGTCCGATCGACGACGCGATCTTGCGATCCGCCGCGACATAGCCGATACGCCATCCCGTCACGCTGAACGTCTTCGAGAAGCCGCTGATCGTGATCGCGATGTCGCGATCGACCGCGGCCATCGAGAGATGCTTGCGATCGTCGTAGACGATGTATTCGTAGATCTCGTCGGTGAAGCACCACGTATTGAATTCGTGGCAGAGCGCCGCGATTTTTTCGAGCTCATCGCGCGTGACGACTTTGCCGCACGGATTCGACGGCGTGCACACGACGATGCCGCGCGTCTTCGGTCCGAACGCCGCGCGCAGTTGATCGAAGTCGATCGACCAGTCGGGCAACTGCAGCGGCACGAACTTCGTCTCGATGCCGAGGACTTTGAGCGTGTTGAGGTGATAGCCGTAGTACGGCTCGAAGAGAATCACTTCGTCGCCGGGATTCAAGGTCGCCATCGCCGCGGCCGCGAATCCGCCAGTCGACCCGACCGTCACCACGAGCTCGCTCGCGGGATCGACGTCAAATCCGTTGAAGTGCGCGATTTTTTTCGCGATGCGTTCGCGCAACAGATCGATGCCTTCGAATTTCGAGTACGTCGCTTTCGACGACGAGATCGCATCGCATGCGCCTTCGACGAGCTCGGGAATGGTGGGAAGGTCGCAGATGCCCTGGCCGAGGTTGATGCCGCCGACGCGCTCGCATTCGCGAGACATGCGTCGGATGTCGGACTGCACGAGTCCGCGCAGGCGGTCGCTGATCTGATTCATGGACGGTAGTGTAGCCCGCGGACGCCAATGCATCGCGCGCGTTTCGCGAATCGTTCGTACAAGTCGTTTGTTTTCAACACGGAATACTCAACCGTACGTCGGCACCTCGCTCGCACCAGGGCCGCGTCGACGGTAGTGCTTCGAAAGGAATGGTCCCGTGAGAACCAAACAGCTTCTGCTTCTCGCTCTCCTCTGTATCGCGTCGATTCCGGCGCTCGCGCAAGTCAATGACACGTACGTCATCCCGGTGGCGGGCAACGTGCCGGGCAATTTCGGCACGCGGTGGATGACGCAGTTCAGTGTCATGAATCCGCATCTCGATTACCCGCTCAAAGTGAGCATCACGTATCTGCCGACCGGCGGCGGCGCCGGCATCGAAGAAACGGTGACGTTGCCCGCAAACTCAGTCGCGTGGTCGGACAACATCCTCGGCGATCTCTTCGAGCGCGCAGGCAGCGGCGCGCTGCTCGTCGCGGCATTCGCGGACGACAATCCCGGCATCGAGAACAGCGTTCTCGCGCGCTCGTTCCTCGTCAACACCAGCACGTACAACAATGCATCGTCGGGCACATACGGTCAGACGATTCCCGGCGTGTGGACGGGATTGCTCGACGTCGATTCGGACGGCATCTCTTCGATTGCACACGGCATTCGCAATCTTGCGAGCGAAGGCTGGCGCACAAACATCGGCGCCGTGAACCTCGGCCGTTGCACCGCGACGATGTACGTCTCGCTGTACGACGTCGACGGCCATCGCATCAGCGAGCGCCAGTTCCTCGTGCCGCCGCTCGGCCACATTCAGGATCGTTTGCCGGATGAAGTGGACATGGGCTCGGTCGAGTTCTTCGTCGACGATCCGTGCGCGAACGACAATGCCCGCTACGCGGTCGTGTTCCCGTACACGTCGACGATCGATCAGTACTCGGGCGATCCGACGTATCAGTACCCGGTCCTGCTCGCCGGTCCGAGCGCGCTGTACGCGAAAGCGAAGAAAGTCAGTTCGACGACGGACGTCGGCAAGAAGATCGACTCGTCGTTCGCAGCAGGGATTCGCGCGCAGGCCGAGCGTCGCGGCGAGGCGATGCTTCTCCGGAAAGGTGGACGCTGGCAGATCGTGAAATAAGGGCAGCCGTCGATCGCGATGTCAGTGGGGAGGGATCGGCTTACGCCGGTCCCTTTTTTGTTGCGGATAGAATCGCGCGCCATGAGCGCAGTGCAGCAGACGAATCTCCCGCTCCCTCTCGCCCGCCGCGGCAAAGTCCGCGACGTCTATGACCTCGGCGATCGTTATCTGTTCGTCGCCACCGATCGCATCTCCGCGTTCGATGTCGTGCTCTCGCCCGGCATCCCGGACAAAGGCACGATCCTCACGCAGATCTCGAACTTCTGGTTCCGCCGTTTCACGCAGATCGAGAATCATCTGCTCGAAACGGACTTCGATCAGTTCCCCGAAGATGTTCGCAAACACGCCGAACTGCGCGGTCGCAGCGTGCTCGTAAAGAAGTGCGAAGTGGTCCCGGTCGAGTGCGTCGCGCGCGGCTATCTCGTCGGCTCGGGACTGAAGGAGTACAAGGAAACGGGCGAAGTCTGCGGCATCAAACTGCCTGCAGGACTCACGACCGCAAGCAAACTTCCGGAGCCGATCTTCACGCCGGTGACGAAGGAAGAGACGGGGCACGACATCAACATCTCGTTCGAACGGATGTCGGAGATCGTCGGCAACGAGCTTGCGACGAAGCTTCGCGATCTCACGCTCGAGCTTTATTCGAAAGCCGCGGAGTACGCACTGACGCGCGGCATCATCATCGCGGATACGAAGTTCGAGTTCGGGCTACTCGATGGCCGCATCATCTGGATCGATGAAGCGCTCACGCCGGATTCCTCGCGATTCTGGCCCGCGAATGAGTATGTCGTCGGAAAAAATCCGCCGTCGTACGACAAGCAGTTCACGCGCGACTGGCTGGAAACGACGGGCTGGGACAAGAATCCGCCCGCACCGGAATTGCCGAATGATGTGGTGGAGAAAACGCGCGAGAAGTATTTGCAGGCGTATCGCGAGCTGACGGGAGAGGATTTGCGCGTTTGAGCCGGAGGCCCGGCGGCCCGCGACGCGGGCGCGTTTGAACGCTTCCTTGAACCTTACCGGGAGGCCGGAGAGACTAGCACAAGATTTGGTGGAAGTGCCACCACTGGTTGAAACACGATGAATCGGCGAACTCTTGCTTTCGTTTTCGGCGGTCTGCTCATCGCGGCCGCCATCGCCATCACGACGACGGTCGTGGTGTGGCGCATGGCGAAGCGCACGGTGATGGAGGAGATTCTCACGCCGAAGGAAGAGACGATCGACGTCGCGGCACTCGTGACGCAGGTGAAGGAGCTCAATCGTCTCGAGACCGCGTCGATGCGCGTGATGCACGTCGGCACGATCACGCAGAGCTACAAGATGGTGCCAAACGCGATCGCGGGCGACGAGATCACGTTCCTCGCCGCGGGCGAAGTGATCGCGGGTTTCGATCTGTCGAAACTACGACAGGAAGATGTGTGGCGCTCTCCCGACGGAACGATCAATCTGCGCCTGCCGCCGCCGGAAGTGTTGGTGACACGCGTCGACAACGCGAAGTCGCGCGTGCTCACACGAAAGACCGGCATGCTGCGCCGCGGCGATGTGGATCTCGAAACGCGCGCGCGTCAGCACGCCGAAGAGAACATTCGCAACGAAGCGGTGAAGAACGGCGTATTGAAAGTGGCCTCGGATAGCGGCGAAAGAAAGCTGTCGGGATTTTTGAACACGCTCGGGTTCACGAAGGTGAGATTCGTGAATTCGCGAAGCGCGCCGAATGAACGCTAAGCGGAACGCCGGCGCCCCCGCCGGCTGGCTCGACGGCGCCCCCGCCGTCGTCAGGTGAGCGTTCAACGGCGACGAGGCGTCGCCGATCCAGCCGGCGTGGCGCCGGCGCTCCGCAACGCCTTCGCCAATGCAATCGCTCGTCGTAATGCCGCGCTCTTGTTCTCCGTCTCTTCGTATTCGCGTCCCGGATCGGAATCGAACACGATCCCTGCTCCGGCCTGCACGTACGCGCGATCGTTCGCGAGGGTGATCGTGCGAATCGTGATGCACGAGTCGAGATTGCCGTTGAAGCTGAAGTACGCAACGGCGCCCGCGTACGGTCCGCGTCGCGTGGGCTCAAAGCGATCGATGAGCTCCATCGCGCGAATCTTTGGCGCGCCGCTCACTGTCCCCGCTGGAAAGGTCGAGAGAAATGCATCGACGGGCGTATTGCCTTCGCGCAGTTTTCCTTCGACTTCCGTGACGATGTGCATGACGTGGCTGTAGCGCTCGACGTGTTTGAAGTTTTTCACTTCGACGCTGCCGCTCGCGCAGACGCGGCCGAGGTCGTTGCGGCCGAGGTCGACGAGCATGAGGTGCTCCGCGTTTTCTTTCGGATCCGCAAGCAATTCGGCTTCGAGCGCCGCATCTTCTTCGAGCGTCGCACCGCGCCATCTCGTTCCCGCGATCGGCCGCGTTTCCGCAACGCCGTTCGTGACGCGCACGAGCATCTCCGGCGATGCGCCGACGAGCGTGCAGTCGCTCGTGCGCAGCAGGAACATGTACGGCGACGGGTTGATCGTGCGCAGTGCGCGATAGAGCGTGAGCGCTTCGCGCGTCGGGTATTCGGTTTCCCAACGCTGCGACAGGACGATCTGAAAAATCTCGCCGGCGACGATCTCTTCTTTCGCATCGCGAATCATTTCCTCGAATGATTCGCGCGTGTGATTCGACGTGAACTCGGCCGGAGGAATGTTCGTCGGGAAGACGATCGGCTCGACGCTCGCGTGGCGCAGGCGCTCGACGGCGCGATCGAGTCGCGCGTTCGCGTCGTCGATCGTTTCGCTCTTCGTGAAGATGTTCGCGACGACGTACAGGCGCTGGCGCACGTGATCGAAGACAACGACGTTGTTGAAGAAGAGCAGATGCGCGTCGGGAATGCCGAGGTCGTTCGCGTGCGAGTCCGGGATCTTCTCGGTCCAGCGATTGATGCCGTAGCCGAAATAGCCGACCGCACCGCCGAAGAACGGCGGGAGTTTGTCTTCGCCTTCGACGCGCAATGGCACGAGCTCTTCGTTGAGCACGCGCACGGGATCGCTGATCGATGCATCGAAACGCAGCGAGCGGCGCGGATCGAAACCAACGAACGACCAGCGTCCGACGTTCTCTCCGCGCTCGACGGATTCGAAGAGGAATGCTTCTTCGCCATCGTTCGCGAGCGCGGCGAATGCGACAAGTGGCGTGAGCGTGTCGGCGCTCAACTCGCGCACGACCGGGATGACATCGAAATTCATTCGAACACCTTCATGAAGAGTTGATGCTGCCGCATCGCTTGCGCGTGCAGCAATTCGAGACCGCCGATGCGTTGCTCACACTGCACGTCGCGCGATGACGACGTGTACGCGGCCTCGATGTATGCGCGACAACGCGGAATGGCGATGTCGACATTGCCGGGCAGTGTATTGATGATCAGATCGCCGTCGAAATCGCGCAACGCATCGAGCGACGCATCGGCTTTCGACACCGTACGGTTGAAGCGGGTGAAGCGGATGTTCGCGTTCTCGAGTGCGACGCGTGCCGCACGCGCGGTGCCGCCTGCGCCGAGAATCGCAGCGTGGCTCGCACGCGGAATGAGCGCGGCGAAGCCATCGACGTCAGTGTTGTCCGCGAGGATGCGTCCATTCACGTTGACGAGCGTGTTCACGGCTTCCGCACGTTTCGCGTTCTCGCCGATCTCCGCGTTCACGCGTTGCGCGAATGCGAATGCATCGTCTTTGAACGGCGTGGTGACACTGAGTCCGCAGGGATTGCCTTCGAGAAATGCGTTCGGGATTTCGTCGAACGTTTCGAACGACGCGATCGTGTACGCGGCAGGAACGCGTTTCTCGCGAAAGAGTTGGTTGTGAATCGATGGCGAGAGACTGTGCCCCGCCGGATCGCCGAGGATCGCGAAGATCTTCTCGGCGCGTTGCGGAGTGCGCGAGTAGACATCGAGCGCGCGCGACAACGTGAGCTGGCCCGGCGCAGCAATCGTGGTGCCGGCGACGAACGCGAGCTCGGAGCCGAGGAATGGTGCGAGGACACGCGAGTAAAGACCGCGCTCACCCATGCCAATCACAGTTCGCGAGCGATTGTCATCCTGAGCGTAGCGAGGGACCTGGGGGGGCGGGGGCGCAGTGGTTGTGCCTCGTGCCGCCCACCCTCCAGGCCCCTCGCTCACGCTCGGGGTGACAAACGGAGTGCCTCGTGCCACCCACCCCCCAGGCCCCTCGCTCACGCTCGGGGTGACAAACGGAGTGCCTCGAGCCGCCCACCCCCCAGGCCCCTCGCTCACGCTC
>JBQCJC010000232.1:0-3004 GCA_051953135.1 Thermoanaerobaculia bacterium
AGCATTCAAGTCGCAACCGTAAACGGATCGGGAAGCCAGACGGCCAATACCGTCCTCATGCGCTCGATCTTTCAGATGGGTATCCCGGTTTCGGGCAAAAATATGTTCCCGTCGAACATCGCGGGACTGCCGACCTGGTTCACCATCCGCGCGAACAAGCACGGCTGGATCGGGCGGAAAAAAGAAGTGGACCTGATGGTCTGCATGAACGCGCAGACCTCGCGCGAAGACGTCGAGGGGCTCACCCCGGGCTCGCTCTGCATCTACGACGCGCCGCTCAATTGCAAATCGATTCGCAACGACGTCGAGTTCTTCGAAGTGCCGTTCGCGAAGCTCGCCGCCGATCTCAGTGAGGACTCGAAACTCCGCAAGCTCCTCACGAACATGATCTACGTCGGCATCGTCGCGGAGCTCATCGGCATCGAGCGCGACGAGATCCTCATTGCCATCACCAAACAATTCAAAGGCAAGCAGAAAGCGATCGACCCGAACGTCGCGGCGATCGACAAAGGCATCGAGTTCGCGAAAGCGAATCTGCCGAAGCAGTCGCGTTACCGCGTGGAGCGCATGAACGCGACGCAGGGCAAGATCATCATCGACGGCAATGCCGCCGCGGCGATCGGCGCGATGTTCGGCGGCGTCACGGTCGTGACGTGGTATCCGATCACGCCGTCATCGTCGTTGTGCGAATCGCTGATCGATTACATGAAGCAGTACCGCATCGGCGAAGACGGCAAAGCGACGTTCGCGATCGTGCAGGCGGAAGACGAGCTTGCGGCCGTGGGCATGGTGTTAGGCGCGGGATGGGCGGGTGCGCGCTCGATGACGTCGACCGCGGGTCCCGGCATCTCGCTCATGTCCGAGTTCATCGGTCTCGGCTACTTCGCCGAGCTGCCGGGCGTGATCTGGGACATTCAACGCGTCGGTCCGTCAACCGGTCTGCCCACGCGCACGGCGCAGGGCGATGTGAATCAGGTCGCGTATCTCTCGCACGGCGATACCGCGCACATCGTGCTCATCCCGAACAGTGTCAGCGAGTGTTTCGAGTTCGCAATCGAGGCGCTCGATCTCGCGGAGCAGTTCCAGTCTCCTGTCTTCTGCCTCAGCGATCTCGACCTCGGCATGAACAACTGGATGTCGGATCCCTTCGAGTATCCGACGAAGCCAATCAAGCGCGGCAAAGTGCTCACCGCCGAACAGCTCACCGAGCTCGATGGCAAGTGGGGTCGTTACGCCGATGTCGATGGCGACGGCATTCCGTATCGCACGCTGCCCGGCACCGATCATCCGTTCGCGTCGTACTTCACGCGCGGCTCCGGTCACGATGCGCAGGCGCGCTACTCCGAGAAGCCGCAGGATTACAAAGACACGGTCGATCGTCTCGCGAAGAAGTATGAGACCGCGAAGCAGTACGTGCCGAAGCCGGTCGTCGATCAGCGCGACGCGAAGATTGGCTTCATCGCTTACGGCACGACGCACATGGCGCTCGAGGAATCACGCGATCAACTGCGCCGCGAGCGCGGCGTCGAGACGTCGTACTTCCGTCTGCGCGCGCTGCCGTTCACGGATGAGTTGAACGCATTCGTCGCCGCGCACGATCGCATCTATGTCGTCGAACAGAATCGCGACGGACAGATGGCGGACATGATTCGCCTCGAGGTCGGGAAGGATCAGGAGAAGATCCGCAAGATCCTGCACTACACCGGTCTGCCGTGCGATGCGCGCACGATCACGGATGCCGTGTTGAAGATGGAAGCCTCGGCGATGCTGCCCGAGCCGCTGCTGCTCGTGCGCGCCGAAGCGAAGCTCACCGCCGGAACGATTCCGATGATCCCGGGCGCGACGCCGCAGCGCGAAGCGCGGGTGGAGGACTAGTCATGGCTGACAGCACACTGAAACTCGGCACCGCCGACGCGATCAAAGAAAATCGCCTCGGACTGAAAGCCACCGATTACCAGGGCGGCAAGTCGACGCTGTGCGCCGGCTGCGGCCACGACGCGATCTCCAATCAGATCGTCCGTGCGTTCTTCGAGATGAACGTGAAGGCCGAGAACGTCGCCAAGTTCTCCGGCATCGGCTGTTCTTCGAAAACGCCCGCGTACTTTCTGCAGCGCTCGCACGGCTTCAACTCCGTGCACGGCCGCATGCCCGCCGTGGCGACCGGCGCGATGCTCGCCAATCACAAGCTCATCTCGATCGGCGTCTCCGGCGACGGCGACACCGCATCCATCGGCCTCGGCCAGTTCATGCATCTCGTCCGCCGCAACATCCCGATCATCTACATCATCGAGAACAACGGCGTGTACGGGCTCACCAAAGGGCAGTTCAGCGCGACCGCGGATGAAGGCTCGAAACTGAAGACCGGCGTGGTCAACGATCTGCCGCCGATGGATCTCTGCGCGCTCGCGGTGGAACTCGGATGCGGTTTCGTCGCGCGCGGATTCGCGGGCGATCCGAAGCAGATGGTGAACATTCTCAAAGCCGCGATCGCGCATGACGGCACCGCGGTGATCGATGTGATCTCGCCGTGCGTCACGTTCAACAATCACGACGGCTCGACGAAGGGCTTCAAGTACGCGAAGGAACATCAGGAGATGTTGCACCAGATCGGCTTCGTGCCCGAGTACGAACAGATCGAGATCGAGATGGAGCCCGGCACCACGCGTTCCGTCGAGATGCACGACGGCTCGCACATCGTGCTGCGCAAGCTCGAAGAAGATTACGACCCGAGCGACGATCTGATGGCGCTGCAGCGCCTGCACCGCGCGACGCGCGAAGGCCACATGCTCACCGGTATCGTGCACCTGCGCCCCGAGAAGAAGAGCTTCACGCAGCTGCTGAATCTCGGCGATCAGCCCCTGGCAACGCTGCCGCTCGAGAAGACGCGCCCGCCGAAGGAAGCGCTCGACAAGATCATGAAGGAATTGATGTAGAACCAGTGGAGGGGGGGGGGGGGGGGGGGGGGGGGCGGGCGCCCCAGCCCCCCGCCCGCGGACCCCCCCCC